>DATGGW010000166.1:0-5236 GCA_035308345.1 Ktedonobacteraceae bacterium
CCTGTTTTGCCTTGACGGAGCCGGGCGCGGGTTCTGATCCCTCGGCCATTCGCACAACCGCCGAGAAGGATGGCAGCCACTGGATAATCAACGGGCAGAAGGTCTTCATCACGGGCGGCAACGAGGCCGATTTCGCGATGGTCTTCGCCGTGACCGACCGCACCAAACCGCCCCAGAACGGAGGCGTTACCTGCTTCCTGGTTGACCGCGAGATGGGCTGGACTTCGCGCCCTGTGCATACGATGGGCGGCTGGTCGCCCGCCGAACTCTTCTTCGAGAACGTGCGCGTACCGGAAGATCACGTGCTGGGCGAGGTCGGCAAAGGCTTCTCGCTCGGTATGCAGTGGATCGGCCAGGGTCGGTGGTTGATCGCCTCGCGCTGCGTCGGCACCGCGGAACGCCTGCTGCAAATGGCGCTCGACTATTCCAAGCAGCGCGTCACCTTCGGCGAACCAATCGCCAACCGCCAGGCCATCCAGTGGATGATCGCCGATTCCGCCGTCGAGATTCAGGCCACCAAATGGCTGGCCCTGCACGCCGCCTGGAAGGTCGATCAGGGCCTGGATAACCGCCACGAGGCCAGCATGGCGAAGCTCTTCGGCGCTGGCATGGCGAACCGCGTGGTTGACCGCGTGATGCAGATTCACGGCGGCATGGGCTATACCCGCGAAATGCCCATCGAACGCTGGTACCGCGACCTGCGCGTGACGCGCATCTACGAAGGCACCGACGAGATCCAGCACTTCATCATCGCCCGCGCTCTGCTCAAGGGCTACGTGAAGATCGGCGCGTGGGACTAGGGTTTAGTTTGCTGAAGTCAACGCGCTCCACCACCACTCTATATGTGGTGATGGAGCGCGTCTGTGTAGAGAGGTAACTCTCGTTAACTTGAAGGTTCGCTGATACAAAGTAAAGTATACATTTTGCCTTTATTCGCCGTGTACTAGATGTATGTACAAATGTGTAAAGTGATGTCTTTAGCTCGAAAGACGGGTATTCATCGATGGCACTCCTTAACATGCGCCAACGCGCACACAAAGTTACACGATTTGTAACGGTTCAACTGATCGCCCTGATTGGCTGGATCATGGTGCAATCGTTCTTCTCCCTTTCTCCGCCTGGTCGTGCTATCCCATTTGCACTTGCCCTGGTGATCGAAACAATCTGGTGGATTGCGGCTCTCCTGATTATGTTTCTGCTGTTCCGGCGGGAATATAACCGCTTCGTCCAGGCTGTGCTGGAGTTGGAGGAGGCTAACAGGAAATTGAGGGAGTCAACGAATGGTTTGCTGTTTCATCTAAGAAATCAGGAAGAGAAAGCCTCCGCACGAAGTAACGACCTGTAGTGTGAGGCTTAACACCTCGCGGAAAGTGTCAAATTTGACTGTCAAAATAGCGCGTATAATTAGCATTGTATGATATACTAGAGTGGTTCTTTTCTATCGAAATCATGTCACCCGGTTGTACTCCAGGGATATGTACGTGTATCTCTGGTGAAATGTGTCAAGTGTGGTCTTTAGTTCGAGAGGAGGGTCTTTTTCGATGGAACTGGTTAGCATGCGCCAACGCGCACAGAGAGTCACCTGGTTTGTGACGGTTCAGTTTATCGCACTGGTTGGCTGGATCCTTGTACAATCGTTCTTCTCCCTTTCCCCACTGGGTCATACAATCCCATTTGCGGTTACGCTGGTGATTGAAGCGATCTGGTGGATTGCGACCCTCGTGATTATGTTCCTGCTCTTCAGACGAGTCTACAACGGCTTTGTTAAAGCTGTTTTTGATCTGGAGGATGCGAATAAGTCATTGAGGAGGACGACGAACAACATTCTATCAGAAATCAGAACTCAGAGCGATTAAGACGGAACCTATGGCGGCAGAAGCGCATTGCTTCTGCCGCCCTCACTATTGCTCTTCATTATCCGCATTCTTTCTCTCAAACAAGCGCCGCATACCCCGTAACATACCTCGCTCAATAATCCCACGCATATATTGAACCCTGACAGAGCAATACAAACCCATTGACATTCTCCATTTCCCGTGCTATATTTCCAGCACGTGCTAATTTAACTTCTCATTCTACTAAAGTAATACGTGGCACGTTTCCAGTCCTGGAGAAAGCAACTTACATCATGCATGCGTTGAATATGAATAGTCGAGATGACCTCGACACCGTCCCGGTGCTGCCGGATGATGTGCCGGTGACGATGCCTGAATTGCCTGCGCGAGTCACTATCACCTCTTTCGAGCAGTTCAAGGCAATCAGCGAACCGGTGCGCTCGCGCATCCTGGGCATCATCCAGAACCAGCCTGCTACCGCCAAACAGATAGCGGACAGACTGGGGGCAACACCGGGTGCAATCGGGCATCATTTGCACGTGCTCGAAGATGCCGGGCTGGCTAAGATCGTTGCCAGACGACTGGTGCGCGGCATCGTCGCCAACTACTACACACGCACGGCACGCATCTTCAACTATAACCTTCCGAAGGATGTGACAGGCGGTATGGAAGCCTCGCTTGAGGTCATGAACAAGGCGCATGACGAAATGGTGGAAGCGCAGGCCACCATCAACGATGATCCGTATTGCAGCGATGGCTTCCCGCACATTCGCCTTTCGCCGGAACGCGCTCGTTACTATTCGGAGCGTCTCCAGGCACTGGTTGATGAGGTATTGGACGAGACGCCCGATCCAGATGGCAAAGTCTATGGCATCTTTGTGGCTATGTTTATGTCTCCGCCTTATATGCAAGGTCCAAGCACAACGAATTCAAGTGACGCTGTTTAATTGTAGGATACTGTCCCCTCTACAAAGATTGGGAGAACAGCTATGCAAGAAAATACCCGGACAACAAAGGAACCTGGCAGCAAGAAACTCAACAGCGACTTCTGGAAATACTGGACGGGGCAAACTATCTCTAACCTCGGCAGTTCTGTTACAATATTCGCCCTGCCACTGCTGGTCTACAAGCTCACTGGCTCGGCGATCAACCTGGGCATCACAGGTGCGGCAGAATTTCTGCCCTATTTGCTCTTCGGGCTGGTTCTGGGCGCGTTGACAGACCGGGTAGACCGCAAGCGCATAATGATCTTCACCGACATCGCACGCGCCTGCATCATCGCAACCATACCATTACTGGCTGTTCTTGGCGTGCTACCGGTATGGTGGATTTATGTGGTGGGCTTCGTTCACTCAACCCTGACCATCTGCTTTAATTCTGGTGAGTTCGCAGCCATCCCCAGCCTGGTCAACCAGGATGACCTTGTTACTGCCAACGGGCGCATCCAGGCCAGTTATTCCGGCGGGCAGGTGCTTGGCCCGGTACTGGCTGGCGCGCTGGTAGCCATCGTGCCACTGCCGATGCTCATGCTGATTGATGCGCTGTCGTTCCTGGTTTCGTCCGCTTCGCTGGTAATCATTCGTATCAGTTTCAACGTTAAGAGCGATGAACCACGCGAGAAGACCAGTATCCAACGCGATGTGGTGGAGGGATTGCGTTATGTATTGAGCCATCCTGTTCTGCGCAATATCTCGATAATGATGGCGATGGTCAACTTCGTAGCCAACGCCTCTAATAACCAGCTTGTACTATTCGCGAAAGTACGCCTCTCCGCGAGCGATACCCAGGTAAGCCTGCTCTATTCGGCAGCCAGTCTTGGCGTAGTGATCATGGGACTGCTGGCCGGTCCGCTGCGCAAACGCTGGTCGTTCAGCACGGTAGCCCTGGGCGCGTTGATGCTGGAAGGTACGCTGGGTGTAGTTTTCTCGTTTATGCGCCTGTACTGGATCGCGGCCATCATCTGGATGCTCGCGGGGGGACTGGGCATCCTCTTCAACATCAACACGGGCAGTTTGCGGCAGGCTATTGTGCCGAATCATATGCTGGGCCGCGTGATAAGCATTGCCAGTGTGCTGGCATGGTCTGCCATCCCGCTTGGAAGCTTGCTTGGCGGCTTCGCCATCGCCTGGACTCACAACGTCGCCCTGATCTTCGCCATCTGCGGCGCGCTGACGTTTCTGATTCCCCTGTGCTTCTCGTTCACCGCGCTTGGGCATGCTGACCGCTATATCAAGAAAGAGGAGAAAAAAGAGGTGATATCTGCATAGGGACGCGATAATGGTTTGCATGTCCGTAGGGGCGAGCCTTTATGGTCGCCCGCGTACCTGTTCGTATCGCATAAAACCAGGCGGGATATGATTACACCCCAGGAGCGGCGGGCGACCATAAAGGATCGCCCCTACGGATTGGGGTTGACAGCCGATGCTGCATTCTTCATCACTGCTGCCAAATCATCAAAGACGTGATCGGGTTGGATGGAAGATGCGGCAAGGTCTGCGCGGGAGGTGCTGCCGGAGAGCACGAGGAGGGTATGTGTCCCGGCATTCTTGCCCGCGAGGATGTCCACGTTAAGGCCGTCGCCGATCATGACGGTCTCGTCAGGCTGGCTGTCCAGCAGGTGCATAGCTTCGTAAAGCAACATGGGTTCTGGTTTGCCTACTACTTCGGGGGAGACGCCGCTGCTGGCTTCGATGGCTGCAGCGAGCGAGCCGGTGCCGGGAATGAAGCCGCCCTGCACGGGCAAGACGGGGTCGCGATTGATGGTCACGAAAGCCGCCCCTGCGCGCACCGCGTTCATAGCGCTGGTTAACTTGGCATAATCGAAGTCGCGGTCGAGTCCCACCAGCACAGCAGCCGCCTCGTCAGAATCTAGCGGGGCCACCGACAAACCCTGCGCTTCAACGAGTTCCATCAGGGGCTGCTCACCGACAACGTAGACAACGCCCTTTGGGAAGCGGCGCGCGATATTCTGCACAGCGGCCTGTCCGGCGGTGAGCAGGTGAGCAGCATCGGTAGTAATCCCCAGGCGCGTCAACTTCGCCAGCACCTGCACCCCGGTGGCAAACGAGTTATTCGTGAGGAAGAGGTATTTCTTGTGATCGGCCTCGAGCCAGGCAAGGAATTCATTGGCTCCTGGCAATAGCTCATTGCCCCGGTAGATCACGCCGTCCAGGTCGATCAAGTAGGTAGTATATGGTAACATGCTGTTCTCGCATTATTCTCGTTGTAATTGCTCGCGGATAGCAACAATCTCGCGCCGCAGGGTGGGATTGATATTCAGCTCGCGGTCAATCTTTTCATAGGCGTGCAGCACGGTGCTGTGATCGCGCCCACCAAACATTTGCCCGATTTCCAGCAGGGACGCCTGTGTCTCCTGGCGCATCAGGTACATAGCGATCTGG
>DATGGW010000167.1:0-26004 GCA_035308345.1 Ktedonobacteraceae bacterium
TGGGCGGGCGCAGACGGTCGGGCGACCCGCGCTCTTCTCGACCACCCCTGAATTTCTCCAGCAGTTTGGCCTGACCAGCCTGGATCAACTGCCGCGACCGGAGTTACAGGACAACACGCTGCGCGAGGGAGCCTGATAATATGCGTCTCGGTCGCCATATGCCCCTGCATTCAAATGCTGTGAAAGCGATAGCGATCGCGCGCAGCATTGGCTGCGACGCGATTCAAATCTTCGCCAGTAATCCCACGGGTTGGCGGCCAACGGCCGGTGATGCCGCGAGTTGCGCTGCCTTTGCCAGATCGGTCCGCGAATTTGATCTTATGCCCGTCGTCATTCATGCGCCCTACTTGATTAACCTGGCTTCGCCCGACGAGTTTATTTGGGAAAAGTCTATCGAACTGCTGCAATGGACGCTGCAGCGCGGCGCATTGCAGGGCGCGAGCTACGTCGTCTTCCACACCGGCAGCCATCGCGGTTCTGGCATCGATGCTGGCATTGTGCGCATCTCAAAAGCCATCAAGCGCATCCTGCCGGAGACACCGCCGCAGGTCATGTTGTTGTTAGAGAATGATGTAGGCTCGGGTAACTCTCTTGGACACAGCTTTGAACAGCTCGGCGCCGTTCTCGATCTCACGCCTGAGTATCGCCAACGTCTGGGTGTGTGCATCGACACTGCCCATCTGTGGGGCGCGGGACACGACATTACAACTGCTGCTGCCGCGCAACACGTCCTGGATGAGATTGACCGCAGTGTAGGGTTGGAGCGTTTGCATGTCGTTCATCTTAACGACACCGAGAAAGCATTGGGCAGCCATCGCGATGTGCATGCTCGCCTGGGCGAGGGCATCATCCCTGATGAGGGATTGCGCGCCCTGCTGCGCGACCCGCGCCTGGCGCATGCAGCGGTGATTTTAGAAACGCCTATCAAGACAGACGAGCACGACAAGGAAGACTGGGAGCATGATAAGCAGCATCTGGCGAAAGCTAGAAGCTTGATGCCCTCTATCGATAAGGCATAAAGGCTATCTTTACTCACCTCCTTCGATCTATCCAACTCGATTTTTATACGTCTTAAAATCAGGATAGACGTAAACATTGCTCTCTCCTATCGGTATCTCCTGCACATCAAAGGTAGGACTGGACGGAGTCAGCGGAGTATCCTTCATCAGTTTGTTGTATAACGACTGAATTGGATTCGCATCTTCAGCACCAAAGGATACTTCATTCACCAACCGTAACACCTGAGGCCACGTTCCCCATGCAGCACGTCGATCAAACTCTGGTCCATCAAAAAAATGTGCGAGAAAGCGCCCAAGTACAAAAATGTACGTTTTCTGCACCTTTAAATGCTTTACTCGCTTTGAATCCAGACGCGCGAGCAATGCGTTGGCCCCATTGCGATTCAACCATTGCACACAGGCCACCACCTGTTTACCCGCGTTATAAAAGTAGTCCTGCTGCCTTCTCCGCTCCTGGAGCGAATAGGCGAAGATATCCTGAGACTTGAGTTCAAACAGGGCCAGCACTCCTGTCTTGCGATCAAAAATGAGGGCATCTATATCCGTCGTCAGATCGCCTTGCACCCCTCGTAGTTCTATACTGTCAGCGCTTCTCACGAAGCGTTTATCCGAGAAAAGTTGATACAGGTCCTGCCGAAAGACCTCTTCATGCAGGTGAGATGCCGTATGGTACTCGTAGGAATGCCGCCACTTCAGTTCCCGTATGAGAAAAAGGAAAGGTTCGCTCAGTAGCCCCGTTAATGACCAGACAAGATGCTGCTCATCAAGGCGAAGCAACGGGGGGGGAGGTGTACCCGCTACAGAACAGTGATAGGAGACATTTTCATGAAAAAGGCTATAGGCGTCTACAACTCGACGAATGGCTGCACTCTCAACTCCAAGCGTTTCAGACAGAGCCTCGATCAGTGCAATCGCAGCATGAGGAGGAGCTAACAAAGCTCTCAGGGGACATGAAGGGTGCTGCACAACAAATGCTCTGCAGAGGTCGAGATGCTTCAAAGCCCAGCCAATGAGAACAGCCAGGACATTTCTATACAGTTCAATCGTGCATCCACCTATCAGAGTTTGAGCAGGATACAGCAAGTGACAGGCCATGCTCTTTACCCGCACCATGCCCAACCGCATATAATAGTCGTCAATCTCTTGCGTCGTTCTATAGACGGTCACATCTGCTTGCCATTGACTGGCAAATGCGTCTAGCTGTTGCTGGATAGACACGTTTTCCACAGCAAGTTCCTGCATCTCGCGCTCGTAGGTTTTAGCAAGTGCATTCGTCCACCATGCAATGTCTTCGCGCTCTCTCCATTCAGTAGGCATTTTCTTGCTGGCTATCCAAACGTAGAAATCCTTCTGTCCTCCCTGCTGCATCCTCATGAAGCCAGTTTCACAATGCGCGAGAACTTGCTCACCTTCTGCCAGGCAATCACACTCCAGCAGTACCTGATCGGCCCAGGCATCGAGTGAGCTATTAGTAACAAGAGGAGAAACATAGGGAGCCTCAGCGACATTGCCAAAATATAACTGTAGTGCCTTATACCAACCTGAAGAGTACAGATATGAGTTATATGCAAGGGCCGTCTTTGTAGCAGCATTCAACGAATCTTGCAACTTGAGGGAGCGCCAGTCTCTAGCGCGTGTAAGAGCAACGACAGCGCTGCCCATCTGGGCGGGAAAAGTCTGGCGAATGCGCTCCTGCTCTTCATCTATCAATTGACGGAGTTGCTCTTGTTTGGAAAGTGAACTCATCTTCGCTCCTTTATATGTGCTATTCCCAACGTGAAGCGCAACTCGGAATACTTTTTCAAATTGCATTATCGCACCTGGTGATATACTATGGTATGAATTTGCGCATTGTAATCCAGTATATTTTTCGAGGAGTAACATGGTTGAGAGCTACCAACATATTTTAGTCGAGCGTGACGAAAACATCGGCATTGTTACCCTGAATCGTCCTCACGCGCTCAACGCGCTTAATTTCGAGCTGGTTAGCGAGCTGGCAGAGGCATTGGTGCAGTTTGATCGCGATGAAACCATTCGCTGCATGGTGATTACGGGCGCGGGCGACAAGGCTTTTGCTGCGGGTGCGGATATCAAGGAGATGTCGGACAAGTCGCCTATTGACATGATGATGGGCGGATTTGAGGCGTGGCTGCGCATCAAGCGCATTCACAAGCCCGTGATAGCCGCCGTTGGCGGCTATGCTCTGGGCGGCGGCTGCGAGCTTGCCATGCACTGCGATATGATAGTCGCGTCCGAGAATGCGCAATTTGGGCAGCCCGAGATCCTCCTGGGCATCATTCCTGGCGCGGGCGGCACACAGCGCCTGGCGCGCATGCTGGGCAAGTATCGTGCCATGGAGATGGTATTGACCGGCGCGCCGGTCAGCGCGATGGAGATGGCTGCGCATGGCCTTGTCAATCGCGTTGTGCCAAAGGGCGAGCACCTGGTGGAAGCCCTCAAACTGGCGAAATTAGTAGCGGAACAGGCTCCCATTGCTATACGCCTGGCGAAGGAAGCGGTCAACGCTGCCTTTGAAACCTCATTGGAAGAAGGCCTGGAGATCGAGCGCAAGAATTTCTTCCTGCTGTTCGCAACCGAAGATATGCGTGAAGGCATGCAGGCATTCATGGCAAAGCCGAGACGTAAACCGGAGTTCAAGGGTAAATAAAAATCCATCACAATCATGAGGGACACCACCATGCAAGAAGCAGTTATCCTCTCAGCGGTACGCACGCCCATCGGGCGCTACGCGGGCAGCCTCAAGGATGTGCGCCCGGATGACCTGGCAGCGCTTATCATCGCGGAAGCGGTAAAGCGCGCGAACATTGATACGGCAAGCGTTGAAGATGTGCTTCTCGGCTGCGCAAACCAGGCCGGTGAGGATAATCGCAACGTGGCGCGTATGGCCCTGTTGCTGGCTGGTCTGCCCGAGCAGGTTGCCGGCCAGACCATCAATCGCCTGTGCGGGTCTGGCTTGCAGGCCGTCAACAGCGCGGCCCAGGCTATCCAGACCGGCTCAGGCGACACTTTTGTGGCAGGGGGCGTCGAGAGCATGACGCGCGCGCCCTTTGTGCTCGGCAAGTCCGACAGCGCCTTTGGTCGCAGTATGAACCTGCAAGATACCACGCTGGGCTGGCGTTTCATCAATCCCAAACTGGCGGCTATGCACCATCCCTACAGCATGGGCGAAACCGCCGAGAACGTGGCGGAGCGCACGAAAATCAGCCGCGCAGAGCAGGATGCTTTCGCGCTGCGCAGCCACCAACGGGCTGTTGCCGCTCAGCAGGCTGGACGCTTTAAGCAAGAAATTGTGCCTGTGAGTATTCCCCAGAAGAAAGGCGACTCCGTCATCATTGCCCTCGATGAGCAGCCGCGCGCCGATACCTCGCTGGAAAAGCTGGCAACACTGAAACCAGCTTTCCGCAAAGACGGCAGCGTCACCGCTGGCAACTCATCCAGCATCAACGACGGCGCGGCGGCCCTCGTCCTCATGGCTCTCGAGCGCGCCAGGGAACTGGGACTGCGTCCGCATGCGCGCATCATCGCCTCAGCCGTGGCCGGCGTCGATCCAGCCTACATGGGCTTAGGCCCCATTCCCGCCACGCGCAAAGCCCTCCAGCGCGCCGGTCTGCGTATGCAGGACATCGACCTGGTGGAGTTGAACGAGGCTTTCGCCGTACAATCAATACAGTGTATGCGCGAACTGGAAATCGATCAGGAAAAACTCAACGTCAATGGCGGAGCCATCGCCCTGGGACATCCCCTCGGCTGCAGCGGCGCGCGCCTGGTCGTCACCCTGCTTCACGAACTGGAACGGCGCGGCGGGCGCTACGGCCTGGCAACCATGTGCATCGGCGTCGGTCAGGGCATCGCAACCATCATCGAACGCATAGGCTGAGCGTCAGATTTTTGCATCGAGAAACCCCAGGGCGACCGCAAGGGTCTCCCCACATCCACTCCACTGCCCCCGCCCTTACAATGATTACGACGGAGGATGCGGTCCGTTCATTGTAGGGGCGGGGGTGGAGCGGACGCGGGGTGGAGACCCTTGCGGTCGCCCTCCGACTCGTTCTGCTCCCTTGCGGTCGCCCTCGTTCAACAAACCTCTATGTCGCCCAGGTATTATTCCCTATCCATCACCGCGTCAACTCCTCGAATCTCGCGATATCCTCGCGCACAATATCCAGGCTCGATCGCCAGAAATCCACAGCACGGATATCGATGCCGAATTGTTCCGCGAGGGCCGCGGCATCCGCCAGCCCGGTGCTGGACAGCAAGGCATCATACCCCTGTTTGAATGTCTCAGGCTCCCGCATGTAGCGCGCATACAGACCCAGGCCAAAGAGCAGGCCGAACATGTAGGGATAGTTATAGAATGAGCGGTCGCTGCTGTAGTAATGGGGCTTCATAGCCCACATATAAGGGTGCAGCGCATTGTCATCCAGACCATCTCCATAGGTTTCGCGCTGCGCCTCGAGCATCAGCGCGTTGAGTTCGTCAATCGACAGTTCGCGCTGCCTGCGGCGTTCGAAGACGCGCTGCTCAAAAAGGAAACGACTGGTGATATCGACCACAACCTGGCATGAGTCTTGCACCGATTCCTCCAGGATGGCAATCTGCTCCTGCTCGCTTGCTTCGCGCAGGGCTGCGTGGCTGATAATCGTTTCGCAGAAGATGCTGGCCGTCTCCGCCAGGGTCATAGGGGTTGAGCGTTGCAGCACGGTGCGCTGCGCAAGATTCAGGTTATGGTAGCCGTGTCCGAGTTCGTGCGCCAGCGTGCTGACGCCGCCGAAAGCTGCCTTGAAGTTAGCAAATACGCGCGACTCATCCCTGCGCAGCCAGGTGCAATATGCGCCATCGACCTTCCCTGCGCGCGGCTCTGCATCGATCCAGCGTTCGCGAAATGCGCGCGCCGCGAAGTCAGAGAGTCGCGGCGAGTACGCACCGAATTGCTCGATTATGAAGGATGCGGCTTCGTCGAATGTCCATACCCTGTCCTCGCTGCCAACGGGCGCAAAGAGATCGTACCATGCAAGACGCGGCAGACCCAGCGCGTGCGCTTTGGCATGCAGGTAGCGGCGAAAATCAGGAAAAGACTCGCGCGCGGCTGTCATCATAGCGTCAAGTGTCTGACGGTCGATGTTATTATCCAGCAGCGACGCTTCTAAGGGCGTTTCCCAGTCACGTCTCCTGTCGATGACGTTCACCTCACCCTTGATGCTGTTCATGGCGGCGGCCAATGGCACTGCTACCCGCTGCCAACCGGCCAGCTCAGCTTCATACGCGCGCCGGCGCGTCTCGCGGTCGCTATCGAACGCCAGGTTGCGTACCATACTCATAGGCAATTCTTTACGCTCGCCTTGCAGCTCCAGTGAAACGGTTAATTGCGAGGTCACATCTCCATGCAACTTTTCCCAGGCTGTTCCACCGCTCAAGTTGAGTTCCGAGGCCAGGTTTTCTTCGGCTGGCGCCATCAGGTGAACGGCGCGCAGCTTCGCCTTGCGCAGCATGAAAGCATGCGTCTGCGCGCTGCCCGACCGCTTGATGAGCGCCTCAACATCGAGCGAGCCAATCCAGGCCGTGAAACGGGTGCCAAGCTGCGAGAGAATTACACTCGACTGTTGCAGTTCGCTCATTTTAGCCTGCGCCAGCGTATCAAACGTGTTTGTCGTCACAAAGCAGGAGATATAAGCGCCGAGTGTCCTGCTCTCTTCCAGCACTTCGTTAAGGCGTTGTATCACAGTTTCAAAGTTGCCGATGGTTGCATCATCGATCACGACACGCTCCTGCTTCTCAATCTTACAGGTATCGAATAGTTGTGCCAGGTCTTTGATATCCTGCGTAACGCGAGCGAATCCCTCTTGAAATTCCTGCGACTCCAAACTCGGGTAGACGACAGTCATATCCCAGTGTGGCAACTCGTTTGTAGCTTTCATAGCAGTAACTTATCCTTTTCATAATATGTTTCGTGTAATATTCGTAACCGTCGCCCCATCCTGATGAATAGTGACGATCAAGATCGGGAGTGAGCTGTCATGCTGAGCGTAGCGAAGCATCTGTCTGTGGCAAGCGCGATTCTTCGCTGCGCTCAGCATGACAGGGTCGATTTTGATGGTAAATGTTCATTAGGGACAAGGGGTGGCGCGCTGCAGATGTGGTGGCCTTGTGCTTGTCCTCATCCCTACGAGGCCGGCGCGCGGCAAATAAACTCCACCTCGTTGCCGTCTGGGTCGTCCACGTACATAGTGCGACTTGCAATCACTGGATGTACTCCCGGACGCGGCGTATAACCGGCTGCCACCAGGGCGGCATGTTGCGCCTCGAAATCTTGCTCCGGCAATTCTAAGGCCAGGTGATGGAGTTGATAGCCCGCTGCTTTGGCCTTCACCTCATCCGTTTTTGGAACCAGTACGATCATCTGCGGGATACCGGCATGGCCTTCACCTGCCTTTAAAAAAGTATTGGCCAGGGTCGGCGGCGAAATCACCTCCAGACCGAGAAGATCCCGATAGAAGCGCAGCGAACTCTCTTTATCTGCTGTCCATAGCACAATCTCAGAGATTCCAATAACTTTTTTCATGGTAGCAGATCATCCTCTCATAGACGCCCGATGTATCGCGTCCATCAACTGGAACTAGTATCGCATACTTCTGGACGCCCTGACAACCACTCGCACCAGGTCCACTACCCCTGCAGCAGCAGCCGGAACTGCGGATTATAGCGCGAATCGCACTTGCTACATGAGACAGCCTGTGAGTAGCGCCGCGCGCGTGGGTACTCTTTACCGCAGCTGGGGCACTGGTAGAGATAGCGAATGGGGCGCCGTTCGCGGCGCAGGCGTTCGCGTCGTGCGCTTTCCTCGTGCAGCAGAAGGCGCAATTCATCCAGTTGGTAACCGGTCACCACTGCCTCGTCGGCTGCTATAGCGTCATAGCCGTGATGTCGATGGCGGCGCGGCGTTCCCCTCACGCGATCCGCCAGGTGAATAAGCTCGTGCGCCACCGTCACTTCGATAGACTGAGGCTGCATATCAGATTCAATGAAGATGAGATGTCGATGCCCCGCCGTGTATTTGCGCGCCGCGTCCGCGAAGCCTGGCAGCGCTCGTAAGGGAGTATATTTGCGCGCTCTCGTGCGCATGTTGATGGGCGCGGGCAGATAGCAATAGCAGCCGAGCGCAAGCATATTGAGCCGTTTTCCCGTCCAGCGCATATATTCCTGGCGATCCTGCGTAATCGCCAGCACAGCCAGTTCCTCTTCCGGCAGTTGCAGTTTTTGCCAGTAATGGGTAAGCCAATGTTGAATTATCGGACTTCCGTGAATGATGGAATCGGCCTGCCCTGGCGGTGGCGCAGGCAGACCCGATCGTCGTTCAGCAACCATGTTGGCTGCGTTTCTCCTCACTAATCAAACACGAGATCACATGTGTAATCCCGCGACTCATTATCATGAACTTCACACAGCCAGTATAGCAGGCAGAATCGCCAGGCGCAAGTCGTTATACCACGCTTGACACCTTTTTCATAGCGGCGTAAGATAAAATCAGATATCACCTGAGTATCTCCTTGAAGGAGTCCTGTATGTCGTTTCAAATCTGTATCAAAACGGAGAAATCTCTGCCACAACTCGCCACAGAGATGCGCAACCTCTTCTCATTGCCCCCGTTTAAGCAGAGCTTCTTTTCGGGAGAGCCATATTACCAGTTTGAGATACTCGGTTTGCTCATCCTCATTCATCCCGCCGACGAAGAGGACCGCGACCCGGAAGTAATGGACTATCCCTACTGCTTCGATCTGCAAATGTCGTTTGCTGACCATGAACTTGATACAGATACCATGGAATACCGTCTCCAACCCTACTTCGCCCAATTGCTTACCAATCGACTGGGCCTGGATACCGCTTTTCACGAAAAACAAAAAGTGGATCGTTTCTGGCAGATTCGCTACCGCTTCTGCTCTAAAAATCCCAGGTGGAACCCCGATATACTCTATGGCGAACCAGGCTGGGAACCGGCGGTGCTCGAAACCTCTCCAGGCCCCTGGCGCACCATGCACCCCGTACTTTAATCTGTATTTCACCCTTGCCGATTGCCTGTAATCATGCTACTCTTAAATACAAGAACAGCCCGTCGCCCAATTTTAGACCGGCGATATAGGGGCCTGATTATATTACGGCGTATAGGGTACGGGCGTGCCTGGCCCCTGCGCCCTTGGTTCCCGCCCTGGTGCGTATTCTGCGCCCAATCTCTACACGGAGGCAATTGTGAGCATTTTGGATACTGCTATTGGTCAAGAACTTCCTTCGCTGGTCAAACCCCCCATAACGCAACAACAACTGCGCCGCTATGCAGAAGCGTCGGGTGATTTCAACCCCATTCACCTGCATGAAGAGGCCGCGCGTCGCGTAGGGCTTGATAGTGTGATCGCTCACGGCATGTTGAGTATGGCCTTTCTCGGACAGTATATCTCCCGGCAGATCGCTGACATCCCTGAAGCTCCGCGTGCCTACATTGCCAATCTCAAAGTGCGCTACATCGCAATGGTGCGCCTGGGCGACACACTCACCTGTCGTGGCGTCGTAGGGGCGCAATCCATCGACCCCAATACCAGCCAGACAACCGTCACCATCGAATGCTGGGCCCAGAACCAGCACGGCGAAAAAGTCACCACCGGCGAAGCCGAAATTATAATATCGTAGGGGCGACCCTTGCGGTCGCCCTGGAACGCTATCGGAGTAGGGGCGACCCTCGCGGTCGCCCTGGAAACATACGAGAGTGGAGCGCGCAATGGAACTTGAAGATTTACGCTTCATGTACGACCTGTCAATTTATAACTGCCTGCATTTCGACCCCTATACCGCGCTGATTTACGAAGACCTGCAGCAGCAAGAGGTGCGCGAATATACAAACGTGGAGATCGCCAGGGAAGCCACGCAGCTGGCGGCGGGACTGCAAACGCTGGGCATTGAAAAAGGTGACCGCGTGATTGTCATGATGCTCAACTGCCCTGAGGTGATCATCTCTTACCAGGCCATTTCCCGTGCCGGGGGGGTAATCATTCCCGTCATGCCGCTGCTTAAAGCGCCGGAAGTGCATTACATCGCGCAGAACTCCGCCGCCAAAGCGTGTATCACCAGCCCGATTTTACTTCCACTCCTGCAAGCAGCTTTTGCCGATATTCCCACTATGCGCTACATCATTGCTACGGGCGATGTCGGACCACAATTTATGGCGCCCGATTCATCACGTCCCTACGAAATTATGGCATACAGGGATGTGGTGGCGCGAGGCGCTGCGCATGCCGGCGATTACCTGGGCGATTTAGAGGGCATGAACCTGTCCCCCGACGATACCGCCGTCATTCTCTACACTTCCGGCACAACGGGCAACCCCAAGGGCGTGGTATTGACGCAGCGCAACATCATCTCCAACACCGTAGCTGGTAGGGGAAGTGAATCCGGCGAAGAACAGCAATACGATGTACAACTGGCAATACTCCCACTGGCGCACGCCTTTGGCCTGACCGTCTCGAATGTTGGCTACTTGAACGGCATAAAATTTGTCATGCACCCTCGTTTCGATACATCTGCCGTGCTCTCCGCCATTGAACGCTATCGCGTTAACGCCTTCGCGGGCGTTCCTGCCATGTTTGTAGCCCTGCTCTACACGCCCGGCGCGGAGAAGTACGATACCAGCAGCCTGCGTTACTGTGTGAGCGGCTCGGCTCCTCTATCCCTCGCAGTCCTCGATGCCTTTGAGAAGAAGTTTGGCTGCCAGATACGCGAGGGCTATGGCCTCTCGGAGGCAACTACCGTGCTGACCGGGCATAACCTGAGCATTCCGGTCAAACGCGGCTCGGTTGGCAAACCAATTTCTGGCGTTGAATTGCGCATTGTCGATGATAACGATCAGCAAGTTCCCGTTGGCGAGATTGGCGAGATTATCGCGCGCGGCCCCAATATCATGCAAGGCTACTACAATATGCCGGACGCCACTGCCAGCGCGCTGCGCAACGGCTGGCTGCATACAGGCGATATGGGCAAGCTTGATGAAGATGGGTACCTGTATATCGTCGAACGCAAGAAAGACCTCATCATTCGCGGCGGCTTCAACATCTACCCACGTGATGTCGAAGAAGTGCTGAACAGCCACCCGGCCGTGATCGAGTCGGCGGTCATCGGCATTCCCTCGGAACGCATGGGTGAAGAAGTCAAAGCCTTTGTCGTTGCGCGTGGAGACGTAGACGCCGGCACACTCCAGGCGTATTGTCGTGAAAAGCTGGCAAACTACAAAACGCCCAGCGAGATCGACAAAAAGGAGCTGAGGAAATACCATGTCAATTGAGATGCCCCTGGAGCAGGCGCCCCTGTCACAATTACAGCAAACCCCTATCGACAACGTGCTGCATATCATCGACGAAGGGCTCGTGCATCTGCCCACCTACCGCGAACTCTACTATCGCTGGGAACGCCAACAGTGGAAAGCGCAGGATATCGATTTCAGCGCAGACCGCCAGCAATGGGCGGCCATGTCCCAGGATGAACGCAGCATGCGCACCTACAGTCTGTCAGCCTTCTTCCAGGGTGAGGCATGCGTGACCGACACGCTGGCCCCCTATGTGCTGGCCATGCCCGACGAAGAGATGCGCATCTTCCTCACCACACAGCTTGTTGATGAAGCGCGTCATACCGTTTTCTTCGCGCGTTTCTTCCACGACGTGATGGGTATTGAAACCGGCAAGTTAGAGGACTCGCTGGCCTATGCCCGCCAGTATATGAATGCCGATCTGAAATACATCCTCATCGAAGCTCTCTCTGAGGTTGCCGACCGCATCCGCCGGGAGCCCGGCAACCTGGCCCACCTCGTCGAGGGTATCACACTCTATCACCTCGTCGTCGAAGCCACAATGGCCCTGGCGGGACAGCGCAATATGCTGCAAATTTACCGCGCGAACAACCTTTTCCCGGCGTTTCGCGGTGGATTCACCGCCGTCGCCCGCGACGAATCACGTCACGTCGTGTTCGGCGTGAAGTTCCTGCGCGACATGATTCACCAGGACAACGCTTATGCGAAAGTTGTACATGCAGCCATCGACAAATACGCGCCCATTGCCATCAATGCCATCGCGCCCGATCCAGAGGTAGCAGAGCGTGTGCTGGCCATGGGCGGCGATCCCTGGGCCTCCCCGCGCTACGCTATTGACTCGCTGACAAAAAAACTCAAAGTCGTCGGCATAAAAATCGACACAAAGCTGCCCGAATTTCCACCACCGCCCGTCTCTGTGTGATGGCTATGTATATCGTTCGTAGAGGTTCAATGCTTCATTCATATCTTGCTAATCAAGCGAGTATGAGATAAAATTGCTGTGGTATTTGGCTGGCCGCGTAGCCTTTCACGTGACCGCAGTTTATTCTCTCAGGAGGCTAATCGCATGGGGGATCTCGACAACACAAGTAATCAATTAGATGGAAAGACACTTGGAACCTGTACGCTCCAGCGCCTCCTCGGACGTGGTGGTATGGGGGCGGTCTATCTCGCACAGCAGTCACGGCCACGTCGTACCGTCGCCGTCAAAGTGCTGCTGCCCGAGCTCTTCGCGCACTCAACAGGATTCAGTGAATTCCTGGTGAGATTTCGCCGTGAAGCCGACGCGATTGCCGCACTCGATCATATCAACATCATGCCTATTTACGAGTATGGCGAACAGGATCAGCTTGCCTATCTCGTGATGCCCTATTTGGCAGATGGCACGCTGCGTGATATCGTGGCGAAACGCGGTAAACTGCCCCTGGGCGAGGTGGTCTCAATCGTCGAGCAGATCGCTGCTGCATTGGATTACGCTCACCGGCACGGCATTATTCACCGGGACCTCAAGCCCGGAAATATTTTGTTTCATGCTGACGGAAGATTAGTTCTCACCGACTTTGGTATTGCAAAAGTTCTAAATGAGCCCGCGAGTGCGAACGTTGTGGCAATGCAGACACTGACCACGACAGGCATGATTATCGGCACACCGGAATACCTTTCACCGGAGCAGGCTACGGGCGCCCCTATTGACAACCGCTCAGATATCTATTCACTTGGCATCGTTTTATTCCAGTTGCTGAGCGGCCGAGTTCCATTTACTGGCACAACACCGGTAGCAGTTGCGATCAAACATGCAACGGAGCAGCCACCTTCGTTTGCGCAGCTCAATTTGGATGTGCCACGCGGCGTTGAGGAAGTGATCTTGAAGGCATTAGCCAAAAAACCTGAACAACGCTATGCAACGGCTGGTGACCTCGCACGAGCGCTTCGTGCGGCGGCGACCGAGGCTCAGATTTCCAATGCGCCCACTTTCATGGCCGCTGTCAAGCCCGTTGCTAAAGTGGCCCCTTTAGCTACCGCTGAAACTCTCGTTGACACGATGCTTCCTGTACAGGGGAAAAAGAGCGATGTACCTACACTTGCCGTTGGCACCAATCAACCTTCCAGGCGGCAGCGTAGTCGTCTGCCTTTGAGGGTAGCGTTATTCAGTGGCATAGTTGTGGTTCTGCTGATCCTCGGTGTGTCAGCCCTGTATCTACACGGGTTTCCAGGTGGGAACCAACCATCAGGGTCTACCGGGACCCATGCAGCCACTACAGCGACGACCGTACCTGAGCGCACAGCTACAACGGTCACACAACCGCAAACTGCCCTGCCCAGACCCTCCGTGCCAGTAGGAAAATTTCTCTACGGATCCACTCTCCCGGTATGTGGAACACAGACCAGCCTGTGGAGCACGAATCCGTCTGTGCAGGTCACCTGCGGCACCACTGAAACACAGTTGACGAATAAAAACGCCGGGCAGGTGGAAGGTGTGATTTTGAACAATTTCCCCGGCAGCGTCGCCATTCCCAACGATTATGTGCTGGAAGTCCAGGTTGAACCTGTCTCAGCCTCGAGTGGCACATTTGGCATTTTCTTTCGCACGCAAACGGGAGCCAATCACCAGGGTGGTTTTTCATTCATCATTCAGCCGTCAGGCTTCTGGAATGGCAACAGTATCGATGATGCCACAGGCCAGGCGACTTCGCTCTTTGGAGTGCAGGGAACAGCCCTCAATTCCAGCGGTTTTACGACCATCGATATCGTCGTCCAGGGCGATACCTACCGGCTCTATTTCAATGGAGTACGTCAGGGCGGCATTAGCGACGCCAATTACTCACGTGGCAATCTCGGCCTGGCGGTAGATGGAGGAGCAGATGTGCTGTTCAAAAATCTGGCAATCTATTCCTTACCGTCGTAGGTCCCGCAAAGACTATTTGGCCTGATATGCGATAAGAGGAGCGTCAATATGGTATCCGCCGTCGTGCTTATCAACGTGCAGCGCGGGCAGGTCAACGAGACCGCGCAGAGCCTGCTAGAAATCGAGGGCATCGCCGAAGTCTACTCCGTCACCGGCGAGTACGACCTTGTGGCCCTGCTGCGCCTGCACCAATACGAAGACCTGGCCGAAGTCGTCACCAACCGCATGGTGCAGCTTCGGGGCATCACCAAAACCAACACCCTGATGGCCTTTCAGTGCTATTCAAAAGCCGATCTACAGCAGGCGTGGGACATCGGCGTGGAGTAGCTATTATGACCACCAATAACCAGTGGGAAGCATTTTTTGACAGCCACGCTCCCTATTATATGCAAAACGTATTTACCAGGAACACACTGGCTGAAATCGACTTCCTGTTGGAAGTATTACATATCGCACCGGGGGCTTCCATTCTCGACATGGGCTGCGGCGCCGGACGTCACTCCATCCAGCTTGCCCGGCGCGGTTACGTAGTGACAGGTGTCGATATCTCGGCGGGCATGCTCGAACAGGCGCGCCAGTCGGCAGATGAAGCCAACGTACAGATTGAGTGGATACAATCCGACGCCACGCAATTCACCACCACAGCGCGCTTCGACGCCGCCATTTGCCTGTGCGAAGGCGCGTTCGGCCTATTCAATGCCGGTGAAGACCCTGACGAACATGATCGCTCCATCTTGCGTAATATTCATACGGCGCTCAAACCCGGCGCTCCATTCATGCTCACAACCCTCAACGGCATGGCAAGAATTCGCGCAGTGACGCAGGAGGATGTCGTGCAGGGCAGGTTTGACCCTGTGACTATGACCATCAACAGCGATCAACTCTGGGACTTGCCCAGCGGCCAGCAACTTGTGCATGTTCGCGAACGCTACTACACCCCGCCAGAACTCGCGTGGCTCTTTGAGCAGACAGGCTTCACCATAGCCCACATCTGGGGCGGCACGGCTGGCAACTGGGGACGCCGGCCGATCGATCTCGATGAGATTGAGGTAATGGTGGTCGCTAATAAGAGTACTCGCTAACATACCCAGGAGAACGGGTGCGCGCGATCAAGAAAAGACCGCGGACACGAGGACCAGCGTGCCAAACACGATCAGCGCGACGGCCAGGACCCGCTGCGCGCGCCACTGACTGAAGAGCGGGCTGGAAAGCCATTCGATAATGGCCGTGCGATGGCAGTAGAGTCCCCAGCTTGCCGGGAATATCACCAGCGCGCGCAACGCACCATAGGTGCCCATCAACAGAGCACCATAGGTCGCGTCACCTTTTAGGAAACACCAGACGCAGAGCACATAAAAGGCACCGAAAGGGATCCGCGTCATCACGCCAAGACCCAGTGCCGCGCCGTACGCCAGTGCGGCACCGTACGGTCTCCACCAGCGCCACCACGTGATGGGGACGGCTTGTCTCAGGGTCGGACGTGGCAGTCGCAGCAAACCCACGTCGCTGAGCGCATAGGCTATAGCAAGCAGGCCAACGAGCCACGCTCCCGCAAGGGAGAACGACGCATAGACAGCCGCGCCGTGGAACCAGGTTCGTATGAAGTGTCCCAGGACGCTCAAGATTGCACCGAGCAGCATCGCCGTGCCCAGACAGGCGACGGTGTACAGACTGGCTGATAACAGCCAGCGAAAGCGGTTGGAGGTCTCCTGCACGAGGGACCCGATCGTCTCGATCATCGAGATCCCTCAAGCCGTGGTGGACTTGGCCACTCCTGTAAGGGCCGCGAGTAAAAATGGCAGAGCAGCTGCCAGTATGACCGCAGTGTGGCTGACCCCGCTGCTTATCCGAATGATCAGTGCAAGCAACAATCCGACGGCTATGCCCCCGCAAAGTTCGGGGAGACATTGTAAGCGCTGACGGAGCGAAATCATAGCACATCTCTCCAATGCAAACAGACCTATGTATGAAAAGTAGCGTAGGTGCAAACAAACCTGCCGTTGCTGTAGCAGTCGTGGCAGACGTAATAGTCACCGGAGTCACCGTCGGAAGTATGACCACAATGCCACGTGTAATGCACAGCGGAGCCCGCTGGACAACCGGTACTCGCACACGCTTTGCCTGTGCAGCAGTGTAAGGTTGTCGCAGCCTCTGCTGCCTGAGCGAAGAAGCCCTGACCAGTGATGATTGCCGCTGCGCCTAGCACCGTCTTCCCTATTGTAGAGAAGAAGCCGCGCCTGGAGGGTCGGGCCGCCAACCGCTCGCTTAACCGCTTGATGATTTCATCCATGATTCACGCCTTTCCTTTCCTTTTATTTAAGAACGCCTGGTTGTTCAAACCGAGTTTCTGAATAAGCTGCTGAGCTGCAATGCAGTCTCGACTCATACGCTAAACATTGCATTAGACATGAGATGACACGACTCGTGGGAACACATGGGCTTGTGCGTTAACGGGGGCTGACCCATCGCCAAATAAAGCCAGGAGGTCCTCCTGCCCCTCGACGAGGCCCTTTCTGATCAGGGTGCCCTGCTCGTTGTACAGCAAACCGAAAGGGGTGCGATGAATATCGAGCCCCATGGTGATCGTGCGGTCACGATCACAGACGACGGGCAGGTGCAGCGGGAAGACGCTTAGAAACGCCCGGCAGGCCTGCTCATCGGCCCGCATGATCACAGCCAGGTGTACGGGGCGCGCCGCATCCTCCGCCAGAGCGTTCAGCGGCTCGACAATATACTGACAGGCCTCGCACATAGGGGACATAAACACGAGCAGCGTGCTCCCACCTTCACGCGGCGTGGCCGGGGTCAGAGTCCCAAAACCGTTAATCGTGCTGACCTCGAGATCCACGAGAGGCGAGCCGATGGTCGGCCCATCCTCCTCCAGGGCAGGGATGGAGCTCTCTCCCTGCGGCTGTGGTGGACGCGCAGCGAGTTGGTGGTACAGCAGGCCGAGCTGGCGCAGGATGCCGATCAGCAAGAGGCACAGGACTACGACGAGCCCCCATAGGGCAAGATAGCTTGCCAGCCATAAACCAGTCATTGAGATCCTCCTTTCAACATTGACGCAGCCACACGCAGCGCTTACTTCCTGACTACTCCGCTCTCATACCGCCTCCTACCATAAGTCGACCTGCCCATGAGCGCTGCGGTACACGCGGTCACTAACGCGCAGCCCAGCAGTGGGCCGAAACTGCCCGCTTGAACCAGCCCGGAGAGGCGCAATACCGACCAGGACTCAAGCGCCACCCACTGCCTCGTGACGACGGCGAGGGTCATGGATGCGCCGAGCAGAGCCCCATCCTGGAGTAGAAGCCCCCACCCGAGCGGTCGCCTGGTGGCCTTGCCAAAGCAGTGGCAGTCGAGATCGCGGCCCCGGGCCAGGTTGATACCGGCGGCAAAGATAAAGCTGAGCAGGAGCAGCGATATAAGAAAAGCGGCAGAGCGCACCGCCGTCCCGGTGAACAACAGGAGCGCCAACATGAATTCGAGCGGGGGAACAAGACGCCCATAGAACCAACTGAGGCGGGGTGGCAGCACCCGGTATTCCAGGACAGCCAGAACGAAGCCCCTGGGGTGGCGCAGCTTGGGGACGGCAGTTGCGAGAAAGATGATACCCAGTGCAATGCTCAAGAGAACCTCCGTGGTCATAACGATCATCGCCCTGCTCCTTCCTGTGTAGGCGGCACGAGGCGCCAGGGATAGACAGGGTGCGGTATCAACAGGGGCCATTGCCCCTGCCCAGGCCCCTGCCACCGGCTCGCGTACTTGCTGACTGCGTCAATGCGCCAGTACGCGGACCAGATATCGCGGCACCAGCGCTTGGCACGACGAACCGCCTGCACGTGGTGGGGCATGTTGGAGAAGCTGACTACGGCCGCCTCAGACTCCCAGAGCGAGAGCGTGTAACAGGCAACCGGGTTCTGCAGCAGGAAAGCGTAGCGGATCAGTCCTGGGGTCTGCTTGAGATACCGCCGCAGCCGCCGATAGGTCAGGTACATTGGAAGGAGCGTCCAGAAGTGCTTGAGGCGGAAACGAGTGGTAACGCAGATCATCGAGCAACCTCCTGAAGCCAGTACCTCTTTTAGGACATAAAAGCAACAAAATATGCTGAGCTGGATGTACCTTTTAATTAAGAAAAGTCTATACTAAAAATACAAGCAATGCAAGCTTTCTACCTTTCAATCGCCTGGCAGTATTTGACAGCTCATCCCTCCCTCATATATAATCAGGACACAAAACACTCTCAACCTGACAAAGGAGCAGACCCTTGAAAAGCATTCCTACTCTCCGCTAATTTGCCACCACTTTTTTGATTTTCAACATGGAGAAAATGGGATGCTTTTCGTTCGCAATCTTTTTAAGGCTTTTGGCGCAATTACCGTCCTCGAGGACATCTCCTTCGTCATCAATTCCGGCGACCGTGTGGGCGTCGTTGGCCCAAACGGCGTTGGCAAAACCACACTCCTCAGCATTCTGGTAGGCCAGGAAACCCTGGATGCTGGCTCCTTCTTGTTTGCGCCTTCCACCGAAGCTGGCTATTTGCCGCAGACCACCCCGGAATTTTATGGTCGCACTATGCAAGACCTGATCCTCCAATCGCTTGGCAACTTGCGCCAGCTTGAAGAGCGCATGCACTCCCTGGAAGCCGCCATGAGTGCAGCCGCTGGAGAACAACTCGCCCGCTTGATAGAGGAGTACGACCTCGTTTCTACTCGCTTTCAGGATCGAGGCGGCTATGACATCGACCATAAAATCGATGCTATCCTGGATGGGCTGCGTATCGCCTACATCGCGCGAGACCGCCCAATGCAAACACTCTCAGGCGGCGAGAAAGCGCGTATCGGACTCGCGACCCTGCTGCTGCGCTCTCCCGACATACTTTTGCTGGATGAACCAACCAATCATCTCGATGTTGCCAGCCTGGAATGGCTCGAAACCTATCTCGCGCGCTATCAAGGCGCGGTTCTCTTAGTATCGCATGACCGCCAGTTTCTCAATCGCGCCGTCAACCAGATTTTCGAGATCGACGAACACGCGCATCACCTTAAGAAGTACGAGGGCAACTACGATGCTTACGTGCTGGCAAGAACGGCTGAGCGCGCGAAGTGGGAAGAAAACTACGAGCGGCAGCAGGAAGAGATCAAAGAATTGCGCAAACGCGTGCGCGATACCGGGCGCAACGTAGCGCATAATCGGCCCCCGCGAGATGGCGATAAGTTGGCCTATAATTTCTTTGGCGGGCGTGTGCAGAATACCATCTCGCGCAATGTGCGCGCAGCCGAAGAACAACTGCGGCGCATCGAAGAAGACCCCATTCCTAAACCACCCGGACTGATGCAGGTGAATGCCTTCTTCAATACCGAACCACTGCAATCGGAGATTGCCATCAACGTGAACCAGGTGACGAAATGTTGGGGAGCGCAATGCGTCCTTCGCGATGTAAGTTTCACTGTCAGCTCTGGCGCTCGTATCCTGCTGGCTGGCCCCAATGGAGCGGGTAAAACCACCTTGCTCAGGCTCATCATGGGCCTTGAACAGCCGGACCAGGGTTCGATCAACATTGTGGAAAGCGCGCGCATCGGCTACCTGCCCCAGGACCCACACCTGGATGCGACGAAAACTGTCATCGAGAGCTATCGCTATGGTCAGGTGGGATATGAGGCTGAGTTCGTGGGACGCCTCATTGGCTACGGTTTGTTCCGACTCGAAGATATGCACAAACGCGTTGAACAATTGAGCCTCGGCCAGCGCCGCAAACTGGAAATTGCCCGCCTGATGGCCGCAGGCCCCAACGTCCTTCTGCTCGATGAACCAACTAACTACATCAGTCTGGATGTATTAGAGGCATTCGAGGCCGCCATGCTCGACTTTCCAGGCCCGGTAATCGCCGTTTCGCACGACCGCTGGTTCATACAGCGCTTCGGAGGAGTGACGTGGACGCTGGTGGATGGAAAGCTTGTGCTGATGTAAAAATCAATGTGCAGGCAGAATACCCGCATTTAGGACAGTGAAAACGAATAGATGGATATGAACATGAGAGCCTACAAATACCGCATCACTCCTACGCACAAGCAAGCGCAAACCTTGCAATGGATCCTTGCCCGGTGTAGAGAGCTGTACAACGCCGCTCTCCAGGAACGGCGTGATGCGTATAGGATGGCAGGCAAGTCAATCACCTACTACGATCAGTGCGCGCAACTCCCCGCCGTCAAAGAGGTGAGGGAAGAGTACCGGGACATCCATTCACAGGTGTTGCAAGAGGTATTACATCGCGTGGATAGGGCCATGAATGCCTTCTTTCGGCGTGTCAGAGAACACACGGAAGAGCCAGGGTTTCCTCGCTTTCAGGGGCGTGAGCGCTACGATAGCTTCTGCTATCCACAAGGTGGGTTCTCGCTCACACACGACAATCGGGTGTGTCTCTCCAAAGTTGGCAGTATCAAGGTGAAGCTGCACCGCCCCCTGGAGGGGAAGATCAAAACGTGTACTATCAAGCGCGAAGGGGAATACTGGTACGTCGTGTTTGCCTGTGCAGTAGAGCAGTCTGAACCGTTGCCATCGTCCGATGAAGCAGTAGGGGTTGATCTCGGCTTGCTGCACTTTGCTACCCTTTCAACAGGTAAGACGATAGAGAACCCGCGTTACTTGCGCCATGCGGAAAAGAAGCTGAAGAAGCTACAAGCGGCGTTGTCTCGCAAGAAGCGTGGTTCTCACAGGCGCAAGAAAGCCAAACAAGCCGTAGCGAAAGCACATAGGAAAGTGAGCAATCAACGCCAGGACTTCTTGCATAAAGAGTCCCGCCAGTTGGTGAATGCCTACGGGGTGATTGTGTTTGAAGAGTTGCAGCCCGTTAATATGAGTAAAAAGCCCAAGCCGAAACGGGATGAGACGACGAATGAGTACCTCCCAAATGGAGCGAGTGCAAAGGGCGGGTTAAACAAGAGTATTAATGATGCTGGGTGGGGGCTGTTTGTTGCCATGTGTTCCTACAAAGCTGCAAACGCTGGTAGAACAGTGGTCACAGTCAACCCCCGCGCTACCAGCCAAATGTGCAGCGCTTGTGGCACGGTTCGCAAGAAGACGCTTGAAGAGCGTTGGCATTCTTGCGAGTGTGGCTGCGAGCTTGACCGCGACCACAACGCTGCAATCAACATCCTGAGGCTTGGAAGAAGCCAACGCGGGACGCCCCGCGTAGAAACCTCTAGCTTCTAGCTATGGGGTACTTCACATCATCCCGCCCATGCCACCCATGCCGCCCATGCCTCCTGGCATAGCGCCCGCGCTCTCTTCCTCTGGCGAGTCCGTGATCAGCGCATCGGTGGAGAGGAACATACCCGCGATACTGGCAGCGTTCTGCAAGGCCGAGCGTGTCACCTTCACCGGGTCAACAATGCCCGCCTTGAACATATCCACATACTCGCCCTTCAGCGCGTCGAAGCCGTGATTGCGTTTGCCCCGCAGTACATCGGAGACGACCACTGCACCGTCGCGACCAGCATTGAAAGCAATCTGGCGCAGCGGCTCTTCAAGCGCGCGCCGCAGGATGTTCACGCCTGTCTGCTCGTCGCCAGCAGCAACCTGCACCTTGTCCAGCGCGTGCAACGCATGCACCAGCACGGAGCCGCCGCCGGAGACGATACCCTCCTCGATGGCAGCGCGTGTCGCGGACAGCGCATCCTCGACGCGGTGCTTCTTCTCCTTGAGTTCCACTTCGGTCGCCGCGCCCACCTTGATGACCGCCACGCCGCCGGCCAGCTTCGCCAGCCGCTCTTGCAACTTCTCGCGATCATAATCGCTGGTCGTCTCGACAATCTGGGCGCGAATCTGTCGCACGCGCGCCGCAATGGCCTCCGATTTACCGCCGCCCTCGACTATGGTGGTGGTATCCTTATTGGAAGTCACGGTGCGCGCGTGGCCAAGATCATGCAGCGTGGCGTTCTCAAGTTTGAGTCCCGCTTTCTCCGTGAGCACCTTGCCACCCGTCAGCACCGCGATATCTTCCAGCATGGCCTCGCGGCGATCGCCAAATCCCGGCGCTTTAACCGCCAGCACGTTAAAAGTGCCGCGCAGCTTGTTCACCACCAGCGTCGCCAGCGCCTCGCCATCCACATCCTCGGCGATAATCACCATATCCTTGCGCCCGGTCTGCAAGACGCGCTCCAGCACGGGCAGGATGTCCGCGATGGCGCTGATCTTCTTGTCGGTGATAAGTATGTACGGGCCGGACAACTCCGTCTCCATGCGATCCATGTTGGTCGACATATAGGCGGAGATGTAGCCGCGATCAAACTGCATGCCCTCGGTATACTCCTTTTCCATCGCCAGGCCGCGTCCCTCTTCAACGGTAATCACACCGTCTTTGCCGACCTTGTCCATCACCTCGGCGATCAGTTCGCCGATCTCCCCGTCAGCCGCGGAAATTGAGGCCACCTGCGCGATCTGTTCCCTGGTCTCGACGGGCATACTCATAGACTTGATCTCTTCAATCACCGCTTCGGTGCCTTTTTCCAACCCCTTGCGCAGGATCATCGGATTCGCGCCCGCCGCCAGGTTCTTCAAACCCTCGGTGATAATGGCCTGCGCCAGCACTGTCGCGGTGGTGGTGCCATCTCCGGCCACGTCATTTGTTTTGGTCGCCACTTCTTTGAGCAGCTGCGCGCCCATGTTCTCAAAGGGATCCGGCAGGTCAATGTCACGCGCAATGGTCACGCCATCATTGGTGATGGTGGGCGAGCCATACTTCTTATCCAGCACCACGTTGCGGCCCTTTGGCCCCAGCGTCACTTTTACCGCGCCGGCCAGCACATCCATCCCTCTTTTCAGGGATTGCCGCGCCTGCTCATCAAATTGCAGTCGTTTTGCCACGAAATTTACTCCTCTAATCAACAATACCCATGATATCGCTCTCGCGCAGAATCAAATACTCTTCACCGTCCTGCTTAATCTCAGTTCCGGCATACTTCGCGAAGAGCACCTTTTGCCCAACACTCACTTCGAGCGCGGGGCGTTTGCCATTGTCCAGTACCTTGCCGGGGCCAACCGCCAGGATTTCACCCTCCTGCGGCTTCTCCTTGGCTGTATCCGGCAGCACGATCCCGCTCTTGGTGACGGTCTCGCGCGATAATGGCTTGACTAATACCCGGTCACCCAGCGGTCGAATCTTGACGCTTACCGTAGTCATAAACCAATCCTCCCAAATGTGAATTGTAGGGACGCGATTTATCGCGTCCACTCAACCTCTTTTTAGCACTCTCATCGACAGAGTGCGAACCTGCTCTATCATACACCATTCGTGGCAAGGCCGCAAGAGGAAATTCTGAAATCCACTCATAACTGGTTAGGCGGTTCCCCCAATTGTGAAGGAAGGCCGCGATCTGTGGTGGGAGTCCCTGATGGGTGGTCTCATACGGAGAAAGCACGGCCTGAGTGACCAGCATATCGAGCAGACGATTGAGCCCGCGTTGCAGGGTGAGTTTGCCGGGGGTGGCGATCTTTATGGGATTCCCAGCCTCCCAATTTGGCCAGCAGTTGCACCTCGGCCCAGTCCCAACCAACTGACGCCGAACCCATAGAGAAAGCCAGCGGCGACCCATGCCAACGCCACCAGGATGCGCAAGGCCTGCCAATCCAGCACCTGCACCTCTTCCCATCCCAGGAACGTTTTCAAAAATTTGAAACTATCCTCGACTCCCCAGCGTTGGCGATACATGGTGAAAATGCGTGTGGCGCTCTGCTCATCGGTGACGGGCCAATCAGGAAGCCTCAGCCAGGGTCCTGATCGCTGCCTACAATGTGGTCGCGCGACCAGCCGCACCTGCTGGGTCACCTGCTCTTCTGCCGCAGGCCGCCGTACGTTCGTGGAGTAGGTCACACGCATGGGACAGGCCGCGACCTCCACTTCGACCGGCTGCTTCTTGGCGCGCGGTTGTTTGCCGCGTTTGGCCACCAGCGTCCTAAATGATGGAGACCCTTTTATTTACCGCTTTTCGTACAGTCCCGCTTCGAAGTCAACCAAGATACATGAGATTACGCGGTGCTCGTCTGCCGTACCAGATAGCTACTTCCAGCGCAGGTGCTCTTTGAGGCTGACGAAGCGCTGGTGGCCGATGATGATGTGATCGACCAGCTCGATATCGAGGATGCGGCCAGCCGCCACGAGTTGCCTAGTCGTCTCGATGTCCTCCTTCGACGGCGTTGGGTCGCCGCTGGGATGATTGTGGCAGAGGATGAGGCCGGGGCAGTTGCGGATGACGGCGGGACGGAAGACCTCGGCGGCGCGCAGTGCCGTACTGTTGGCGGTGCCCTGGTAGAGGCTCGCCTTCTCCACCAGCTGGCTCTTGGCGTCCAGCAGCAGGATACACATCTGCTCGGTGCCCAGGTAGGCCATCTCCAGCATCACCAGGTTCGCCGCCTCTGCCGGCGTGCTGATCCTGTACCGGGTGTCCACCTGCACGGAGGCGAGCCGGCGTCCGAGTTCGAGGGCCGCCTTGACCTGCGCCGACTTGGCCTCCCCCATGCCGTACTCGGCGCACAGCTCGCGGAAGTCGGCGCGCACCAGGCCTGGAAGCCCTCCGTACTTCGAGAGCAGCTTGTTGGCCAGCTCCAAGACGTTGTCGCCCTTTGTCCCGGTACGCAGGATGATGGCCAGCAGCTCGGCCATCGAGAGCGCCTGGGGGCCGAAGTGCTGCAGGCGTTCACGCGGGCGCTCGTGGCTGGGCATTTCGCGCACGGTCGCGTGGTAGTCCAGCCGGGTGTGTTTATAGGAGTCGGCGTCGGTTTCGCGGGCGAGCATGGGCGGCTCTCCTCCTTCACAACTTGATTTTTCTCCCTCATCTATTCTGAACGAGACCCTGTAAAAGTGGAAATGCGGCCTGTTTCATCGTCGCCGCTCGTTTGTGGCCGGGGGGTGAAAAATGCCTTGAGATGATCCTGGACGAGGGGAAAGCGCTCATGTTCTGAATTCAGCGGGATATATTCCATAGAGAGCGGGGGACGTTTTCAACCCCCTTTCAGGATTTTTGCCTAAGTTGCGCCGGATGAGACTGTTTCTAACCTTATATTGAAAATCACAAGTCCTGCTGTTCTACTCTCCGCAACTTTCAGAAGCGCCCATGCGCGAGTCAAAGTGGATGAATTGGCTTTGCCCCGATATACTTGTAGTACAAAAATCTGCGCGCTGGCACTCCTGGCCGGCGAGCGATGCGAACTATCTCGAGCCTCTCCTGGTTTTTGCTTAGCATTTCACTCTCCCCCTCTCGGCATCTAATCGGGCTGCCAAGTAGTTCGTTTTTAGAACGTATTTAGATTCATTTCAGGAGGGTTTCGAACGCTCCTCCCGAATAGATACTCCGTTATTGCCCTGCTAAAGCGGCAATAGATCAAGCAAGCCAAGATATAATCCGATGTTATTTCATACTGAGCGCGTCGCGTCAGCTATTCAATATCCCGCTCCGAAGAAGACTACGAGTACCGGCATTTCCGAATTTACCGCCTGTATTGAGAATGAGAAAGTGGGTGGATGGGGGTAGGCAGTTATTTTCTGGCTGGTAACAGAGAAGAAAGCATAGGCGCTGTCGACAGTCTGTTTACCTGGTCAGAGTCAGCGACCCTACGCCTCAAGGCCTGTCTTTTATACACAACTCACAAAAGGAGATGAGAAGCGAGATGAAAGCCCTCAAGCAGGGTTTGAACCCGGAGCCATCCCGCCCACAAGGTTT
>DATGGW010000168.1:0-5544 GCA_035308345.1 Ktedonobacteraceae bacterium
TGACACCTGCTGAGAAAATCCGGGTCAGTTGAACGGACAGCTACGGGAGGAAGTGGCTGTGAATTGCGTGGATCGTTTTGTTGGCAACAGGCGTCTTCATGGTGGGAGTGCTTTGTTGTGCTGCTTTTAGGAGGCACGCCATCGGTCTGGATGCAGATGAATCGCGCCCCAAGGTGTTCCCAGAAGTCGGTTTTCACTCTTGCAAAGGCTTCTTCTGGGTCACGATGGCGGCGCAACAGAGTAAAACCATCCCCCAGCACCTCGTCGAGCAGGACACGCTGGCCCTGCCGGGTAATGACCTCCGGCTGCGGCAAGAGCGTTCCAACCATGCCGTGTTTGCGCCTCCTGAATACGAAGAAACCCGCTTTATATTTCGCCTGGGGCTTGATGCGCATCTCCATCAAATACGTTCGCGTCAGAGGCAGCGTATAGAGCAGACGTATGAGGAGATTGCGGCCGTAAGCCAGGGGGCGTGCTGTTGACATGAAGATTGTGCCTAATATAGATGCGAAGGCTACCATGCGAGCGACCTGCCTGGAGCGTTCCTGGTGATAGGTTTCAAGGAATGATGCAGTCGCACGGTCTTGCAGAACCATGGTCAATTTCCAGGCCAGGTTGTGGGCATCGCGTAGCCCGCTATTCAATCCCTGGCCGCCGAAAGGAGGCATCATATGGGCGGCGTCTCCTAAAAGGAACACGCGCCCCAGGGAGAACGTTTTAGCCTGCGCCGCGTGGAATGTATAGATGGCCTGTCGAACTATTTGTGTCGGAGGGGATGCACCCACTTGTTGCAGCGCTGCGGAAATTGCTGTTGGCTCCAGCATGGCATGTGTCGTTTCGCCGGGCAGGAGCATAAGTTCCCAGCGCCTACGATGGTTGGGTCCTGGGATGGAGACCGCCGGACGTTGGGGATGGCAGAAAATGGTCACGCACCTGCTCTTTGGGGTTTCGCCACTGAGGGCGTCAATCACTAGCCATCGTTGCTCAAAGGTCATGCCTTGCAAGGGAATGTTGAGCGAGTGGCGTACCGTGCTTCTCCCACCGTCGCAGGCGAGCAGGTAGGCGCATCGCACCTGCTGGATGGTTCCCGTCGGTGTGCGCGTAGCAACAATCACACCATCCTGGTCTTGCATGAGCGATTCGACCGTATGTTGAAAGCGTATTTCGACACAGGGAAAGCGTCGCAGTCCATCCAGCAGGACTGCTTCAAATTCTGGCTGGTAGAATGTTGAGATGAGAGGGTAGCCGTTGCTCCTTCTTTGTGGTATCACTTTTGCCAGGAGCCAGCCTCCCGATACACACTCAACGGAGAGGTCCGATAAGATGCAGTTGCGCAGAGCCAGGCTTCTGCCCATGGCCTGGCAGACGCGCAACCCTTCATCATCGAGCGCTATTGCTTTCGGAATATCACTTACTCCAGTGCTACGCTCGATCACTAGCGTCGCAATGCCTGCCTTACCTAGTAAATTTGCTACTGCCAGTCCCGTCGGGCCAGCCCCTACAACGACGACGGGGATGAATTCATCCTGTATGGTAGTTATTTGCGGATATCCTTTGCTTTCAATGCCAACCCAATTGTAAGCAGCAGCAACAGGATGATGCCGCCCAGGCAGGCCCAGGCGAGTAAGATGCGTTGGGTAGCATCCGACTGGCTGTAGATTGAGAAAAGCGTGCCGTGGTAGCTGGGATTGTTGCCGATCAGGCTATCTTTGCCAGTGGTCTCGCTATGTACGCCGAGCGATGAACTTAAGGCGATCATGGCCCAGCGTGTTGGGAAGAGCATTCCCGGCACCTGGAGCGGCCAGTCTTTGAGCGGGATGATGACGCCTGCGAAGATGACCATGGGCAGCAGGATCATGGGAATGACGCTTGTGGCGCTGTCGCTATTGGAAGAGACCGCCGAGATGGCTAACCCTAGTGCCAGGCCGGCCAGCGACGAGAGCGCAAAGGTGATCAGCACTTCTAGACCAACAGGCAGGAAGACTCCCTGGTGCAGCGGTTCCATCAATGCCGTGACGAGGAGTAGGATACCTCCCTGCATGATGCTGAGGAAGCCCAACACGCCGAGTTTTGAGAACATATACGGCATGATACCCAGGTTGACGGTGCGTTCGCGCCGGTAAATGGGTGCCTCTTTGACGAACTCCCGGTAGCCATTAATGGTTCCGAACAAGACTGCGGCAAACGAGAGCATGAAGAGTACGATCTGCGCTCCGGAGCCTGAGCCAGGGAGAATAAAGTCTTGCAGGGCCTGATTGACATCGCCACCATGTTGTGTTGTGACAAACTGCTGACCAGTGGGGTCGTTCTTCAGAAATGCCACGATCTGGTTACAGTCTACCGGGCCGCTTTTCCCTTGCGTGACAATTCCTAATGCGCCCGAAGGGTTATCGGGCAGATGAACGGCAGAGGAGGTGAAGATCTGTGGAGCGCATTGGACGACGTTGTTGGGCGCGAAGACATTGGATCCGTAGCCGAGTTCGAATCTGGCTACGGACATGATGAGCAGGCCGATGATAGGGGCTTGCAACAGCAGAAGCGTGAGGGTGAGTTTATCGTTGCGGAGCAACTCCAGGTAGCGCATAGAGAGCAGCAGAAACTGCTTCAGCGGGTTAGCACGCTTCCTGGTTCTGCTCTGCCTGGTGATCTGGTGTCCATCGCTGTCGTTTATCTGCCTGCTGACAGCGTACGAGGGTTCGACTACATACTTCGCGTAGTCTTCGGAGGCCTTAAAGCGAGCTTCTGCCTCCTCCGGGGTATGCGGGTTTTCGTCTGTTGGCTCCAGGCTGGTGTAGATCTCGGCAAAATCGGTTTTCCCGAAAAACTTCTTGGCCTCTTCAGGAGGCCCGAAGTAGGCCATGCGCCCGTCTTTGACCAGAAAGCAGACGTAGTCGCAGGTATTGATGTTATTGGTGGCGTGTGTCACCAGGATCACAGTGTGTCCTTTATCGGCCAGCTTGCGCAGCAAGAACATCATCTTGCGATCCAGGCCGGGATCAAGCCCCGAGGTAGGTTCATCCAGAAAAAAGAGGCTGGGATTGGCGAGCAACTCCAGGGCAATAGATACGCGCTTGCGTTGGCCGCCGGAGAGCTTGCTGACCAGCAGCTTGCGGCGTCCCGTCATCTCGACATCTTCAAGCACCTCGTCGATGCGCTGCTTGATCTGCGCATCGGTGAAGTCGCCCGGTAGTCGTATCTTCGCGGCGTAATAGAGGGCGCGTTCGACGGTCAGATCGCGGTGAACGATGTCATCCTGGGGAACATAGCCGAGCTGGCTGCTAAAGGCCGCAAGGTTGTGGTAATAATCCTGTCCATTGTAGAGTACCTTGCCCTGCTGGGCAGGTCTCAGGCCATTGAGGGCATCCATGAGCGTTGACTTGCCAGCGCCAGAGCCACCCACCAGTGCGACAAATTTACGTGGGGGTATGCTGAGGGAGATGTCGCTGAGCAGTGGGACGCCTTTGTTTCCAGACTTTTTGATACCAATAGCATCTATGCGGATGAAGTTCGTCTCGTCATACTGCGTCAGCTGGTTCGCCTCATAGACGAGTCTGTATGGCCCGATGCGTATTTCGTCACCGAGCTTGAGGAGTTTATTGGTGGACGGTTCGGCGTTGACGTAGGTGTTATTCGTGCTGTTCAGGTCAATGATGCGATAGCTACCCTCCTCCTGCAGCATACGGGCGTGATGCGCTGAGACCTGCGGGTGAGGGAGGACTACTGTGTTATCGGGCATGCGCCCAATCGTGATCTCACGTTTGTCCAGACGAATGGGCTGAGGCAGGAGTTCTTCTTGCTGCGAACCTGTCCCATCATTGTAGGTGAGCGTGACGATCGTACCGTTTTCGTCCCCGATGCGAAATACATCGCCCCCGGTCAGGATTTTGCGGAATGGCTCGTCACCACGAATCGCATGGCCCTGGTAGAGGAGGCCATTGAGGGTGCGTGGTCTGGCTGGATGGGGGTGAATAAGCACGAATTGGCCGTTCTGGCGGATGATCTGGAGATGCTGGCTAGAAACGATTCCACCATCTTCGATGGGGATGTCGTTGCTGGTACTTCGTCCAATGTTCACGACTTCTTTGATTAATAGATACGACTGCCTGGTGGCATGAATATTGCTGCTTACCTCGATTGAGGGCAGGTTGTATGCGACCTGCGTTTCATCGGGACGACCAGCAGAAAGCGGGTTGTCTCTTTCAGGTCGCGCTACGAGCGGAGCAGGATCAGCTGGTGGAGTCTGATAGTGCGGTGGGGGAGTTGATCCAGGTATTGTTCGTAATGGAGGTGGTGGTGAACCCTCCATAAATCGGGGTTCTGCTATGCCAGGCTCGATGAGGAAGAGAAATGCCGTTTCGGAACCTAAACCAATGGTGGTATTGTTGCCAATCTCGGCTTGCACTACCTCCTGGTCGTTGACGCTGAGGCTATTTTGTGCAGCAAGTTTCTCGACGCTCCAGGAAACGCCATTCCATAGCAAACGGGCATGGATTCGCGAAACCTTCTGGTCGCTTCTTACCACAATATCATTACTTGAATCCCGGCCGATCGTGACGATGGGCTTACGAATCAGGAAGGATTGTTCTGCAAGAGGCCCGCTCAGGAATCTGATTGATATCGAGCCCGTTGGTGTATTTGCGTCATTCATGGATTGTCTCCTATAGTTTGAGTGCGATAAACCAGCCACCTGCGAGCAGAAGGCTGAGCAGCGCAGCCAGGTAAAAGTAGACTTTTCGTGTCCGTTTAGGCTTTTCCGGCCCGAAGAAGCCTGGCATTATTACTAAGCCCAGGCAGGTGAGTACAAGTATGGGCAGCATCAGCCAGAGTTGCGCAGGGACAAGCTGGAAGATGGTTAGCGCACCGATCAGCAGCGCGGCAAGTGCTATGAGCAAAGGACAGGCAATAAACGAACCTTTCACACCTAGCGTCACGGCGAGCGTTTGCGCGTTGCCTGCTGCGTCCTCCTCGATATCTGGCAAGGAGTTGGCGAGGTTGAGTGCCACGCCCAGTATAGCGCCGATTGGAATAAACCAGAAGACCATCGAAGGGATTCGCCCTACGCCGGCAAAGGCATACAGGGGTAGGAGCGGCATAGCCAACGCAAAGAGGAGGCCACTCAATGGCGTTGATTTCAGTCCCAGGTTGTAGATCTGCCCTAGCACCAGGTAGCCGAGCGCGGCGAGCAAGGCAATGAGATGAAGCGGTAATAAGATGACGAACATGATGGCGATCATCAGGAGACCAGCCAGGAGGGCCTCGTGCGGGCGGATCAGTCCGAGGACGATAGGTTTGTTTTTCCCGCCGAGCGCGTCTAGACGTCGATCACAATAATCGTTGAGAATGCCGATGGACAATTGCATGGCAGCCTGCCCGGCAAGGAGGAGGAGAATGAGCGTCCAGGGGGAATGCGGCCACGTGGCCCGCACTGCAAACAACGCGACCACTGTTAGAATGAGTATGATAGGCTCTACATGGCCGAGCATCCAAAAGCCGACAACTAGATCACCTACACTGCGTTGCTTCTTCGCTTCCACGTGCTAAAAC
>DATGGW010000169.1:0-4792 GCA_035308345.1 Ktedonobacteraceae bacterium
AAAAGCCCGTCAAACGACACCCACCATCAAAGCGCCGCCGCATTATTACACTGGTCGTACTGGCTATCGTGCTGGCCGGCGTGCTTGTCCCTGCGGGCTTTGTGATTAGCTATGGCATTAGTGGCTATCAAACCTATGTCGCGCTGAAGAACCAGGCACACGATGGTGTTGAGCACCTGCTGAATGTGAAAACTATCTTTACTGGCGTTAAAACGCACCCCAGTGGCTTTCTTGATGTGACGAAATTGAACCGCGCCCGGCAAGAGTTCAAAGCGGCGCAGGTCGATTTCAAGCAGCTTCAGTATAAAATCGATCATACACCAATTATTCATACAATCACTTCGTATTTCCCGCAGTATCTTACGCAGGTGCAGACAGCTCGCTCCGCCAGCCATATTGGCATGGATGTGACCGAGATCGGTCTGGAGTTGACTTCGATCGCGCTCAGACTTGCTCCCACCTTTCGCGGTTCTCTACTCACCGATGCGAGCAAACCCCTGGTGACGCAGGATATGCTGAACATGGTCGACACGACCATCGGTAATATCCTGCCGCCACTTGCCGACATTCAGCAGCAGTCACGCCTGCTCTCACTAAATAGTCTACCTGTCAGTGCGGCTCAGCGTGATGAGTTTGCGCAGTTGCTACAGCTCATTCCGCAGGCAGAAAGCGATCTTGAGCAGGCGCTCAACCTGCTCGGCGCGGCTAACTGGCTGCTGGGAGTGGATTCGCCACGCACATTTCTGGTGCAGACCATGGATCGTGCGGAATTGCGTCCAACGGGCGGTTTTACGGGGCAATATGGGGAGTTAACCATTAATGGTGGGCGCATCGGGCCATTCTCTCTAAAAGATATCTCCCTGGTCGAGTATATCGATAGCAGCAAGACGCTGGGAAAGCTGGCTCCTGCCTCGTATCAATCGTGGTGGCCCTTTGCCAACTGGGGGCTGCGCGACTCCAATCTCTCCGCCGATTTTCCCACCTCGGCGCAGACCGCTATCAACCAGTACCACTTAGAGGTGGGGCATCAGGTCGATGGCGTGATCCTGTTTACGCCGTTTTTAATCGAGCATGTATTGCAGATCATCGGGCCAATCAATGTTCCCGGCTATAACGATACGATTACCGCGCAGAATCTGGAAGACCGTTTGCATTATTACCAGCAGGATAACGCGGGAATTGCTAAACAAGTTGTCTACCAGCCCGGCGATACCAGCACCTCTGATCGCAAGCGTTTTACCGGTTATCTGGCCCAACTGATTATGGACAGAGTGCGCCATGCGCCTCCCGATGAGCTGCTTGCCATAGGACAGGAAGTACTGCATGATCTGAAGACCAAAGATTTGCAGGTGTATTTCGCCAATCCCCAGGTGGAAAACTTGCTCATGCAATATGGCTACTCGGCCCAGCTCGATCGCTCGACTTCGCGCGACGGCTTCTACGTGGTGCAGGCCAATGTGAGCGCGAGCAAAGCCTCACAATATGTGAAGACCATCATGCATGATACGGTGACGCTCGATGCAGCGGGCGGCGCGACGCATCTGCTGCAACTGCGGCTGGTCTATAATCAAATCGGCCCGGTGTATGGCTATGATACCTATCGCGATTATGTGCGCGTCTATGTGCCACCGGGCAGTAAACTGCTATGGGGTAATGGTTTCGATAGCGGCATGCCGCTCTGCGGTGGTTCCTACGTGCAGTGCCAGCAGACAGATGTCTATCCCCAGGATCAGCTGGTCTGCCCGCCCGGTCAGTATCAACCAGGAGCGCATGCCCCTACCATCAATGATCCCAATGGCGGGTCCTGGGGGCCGCTCGATACCATCGGTCCGCCCACAAATCTGACCAGCGACGAGCCTGGCCGCGCCATGTTTGGTGGGTGGGTCATCGTGCCTAAAAACTGCACCATGAATGTGACACTTTCCTGGTATGTGCCGCCTATGGGCAAAAGCTATTCGCTGCTGGTGCAGAAGCAAGCAGGCATGTTCCCCGAATTAGATCTGACCATCCTGCCGACGCCGGGAGATTGCGCCAGCCTGGGAGTGTCCAGTCTCCACTTTGACGGCATCATGAACGAGGATATGTCTTTCGCCATGCCCCAATTCAAGCCCGCTCCGCATACAAACTCAGCAGGCTGTTACCCACAACCGGAAGTGTGATCGCAAGATATAGCAGGGAGACCGCAAGAATTACCAGGGCAAAAATCAGGCGGGGCAAGTATAGCCTCTTTTCCAGGGCGACCGCAAGGGTCGCCCCTACTATACACGGGCACGGTGGGCCGATTCGTCATATAGTAGGGGCGACCCTTGCGGTCGCCCTGGGGTGGTGCCCCTGGAAAATCCTGCATGCCTGCTAAATCTGGAAGTTCACCGATGCCGCTGTGAAATTGGTGCCGGATGTATTCAGGAACATCAGTGTATAGCCGCTGCTGCCCTGAGGTACGATAAAGATAACATTCCCGGTCGATCCCGACGTTCCGGGAGCAAAGCTTAGTGGCAAGGTTGTATCGGTTGTGGGTGAAGCAGTGGTATCGCCAGCTTTCAAGCGAATATAGTCGCCCCAGTAAGCGTTGAAATCGGTTGTTGTTGGATTATCCACCTTCATTGTTACCGTCACAAACAGCATACCTTTCTGGGCTTGCTGGCCGTTAAAACTCAGGGATGCGGTTGCAGACGTGACCGTCCAGGTCATCCCTGCGTACTGTGTTGAGGCACTGGGGCTGGATGTCACCGGCTGGTACGCTTTGAGGTCGGCTTTGCCGGTCAACGGAATAATAACCTGCGCTTCCTGCGCGGTCCCCAGCACCAGCGTCAACTGGACGATCTTGTCGCTGGTAGGCACGGCGAAGTCCAGCCAGTTAGGACGTGTAATACCATTTGCGGGAGCGCTCACCTGCTGCGCATTGGTGAGCGCGACGCTGCTTTGATCCGGTAAAACCAGATGAGCAACTTCACTGTAAGCATAACCTGCGTTGCCACCGTTGTTTGCTTCTTTAATATTCACGCGCACCATGCCATTGGCAGCACTCTGGTCATCATCAATAAAGGCGGTAGATTGCTGTACTGAGGCAATACTGATATTCACTCCCGCGTAAGTTACTGACTGGTTGATATTGGCTGTTGCAGTAATAGGTGGTTGCGTGGTTGGCACACCGCCTGAGTTGGTGTCGTTATTGGCGGCATTTTTAATCTGGTTCAGAAAGTTGGGATTGGCTCTATAGTAAAAGTATGCTGGAGTCCCGAAAATGGCGAGCAGGATCACCAGCGCGACAAGGCAACCGCAGCAGCCGCTGCTCTGACGACGCGCAACATATCCCGGTCGATAGCGGCGCAGGAAGAAGAGCAGACCCAGCGCGGCCAGCGCCTCCGCGATGGGGTTGGACTTCTGCTGCGGCTGCTGTTGCAGACCAAAAGATCCAGAGGCTTGCGCATAAGGCGGAACTTGCTGCTGTTGCTGACCATAGGGTGATGGTGATTGCGCGTAAGGTGGAACCTGCTGCGCCGGTTGTTGTGGGAAGCTCTGCGGCGGTGGCCCTCCATACTGGCTGGCCTGACCCGAAACTGTCATGTCTGTGCCGCAATTGCTGCAAAAACGTTGCCCCGTCGGAACCATTGTTCTACATGCCGGGCATGGACGCCCTGAAACTTGTGACATACTAGCCCTCCTTCTTTTTTGCAGGCTACTCTTTATAATTACAGCCTGTACCTGGCTGCTTGCATTGCCTGGGCTTATTTTATACCTGAATGGAGGTTATGTCTATTGGTATTTTCACCTATTGTGTTCATGACATGCTTCACCTGGTTGGTCTCCCGCACAAATGTTACAATGAACTTGAAAATAACAGGAGGAACAGCAATGCCATCAAGCATCTATGACGCTGACGTGCGAACCATACTTGAAGGCGCGCAGCGACAGAGCAGCAGAGTAATAACCCTCGACCAGGCGAGGGTTGAAGTGCCGCCCCCTTTCCCGTCACCGCAAGACTGGCGCGACAAATGGATTTATTTTCTCATGCTTGATCGCTTCAACAATCCCACTAAGCCGCCGCGCAATATGCCCTATGACAGTATTTATGATGGATTTCAAGGCGGCTCGTTTAATGGCGTGCGCCAGCAATTGCCTTATCTGAAAGAACTGGGCGCGGGCGCTATCTGGATTTCGCCCGTGTTGAAGAATGCCAGCTACAGCCAGGGCAGTTATCACGGCTATGCTATCCAGGATTTTCTACGCATCGAGTCGCGTTTCGCGTCGAGTCCAGGCGTGGCCGAGCAGGAACTGCGCGCCCTGGTTGACGAGGCGCACCAACTGGGTCTCTATATCATCTTTGATATCGTGCTCAACCATACGGGAGATGTGTTCGCCTATCAATGCAGCGCGGGAGACGCAGTCTGCCTGCAGACGCAGGGGTCGGAGGCAAGCTATAGCAACACGCCCTACGTAGTTGCGTGGCGCGATGAAAACGGCGCGGCGCGGCAGGATTGGCCGGTCGGGGAAGGTATAGTGAATCCGCCGCTTGACGCCGCAGTATGGCCGCTGGAACTGCGCCGCAATGCATTTTTTCGACGCCAGGGTCTGCCCCAGGCAGGAGGCGACCAGACCATCGGCGACTTTGCTTCACTGAAACAAATGTTGACTGCCGACCCGCAGTTGCAAACGGTCTTGATCGTCGCTTACCAGCTTCTTATAGCCAAATTTGATGCTGACGCTTTTCGTATTGATACGCTCAAGTACATCGACAAGGGGTTTGCGCGCGAATTTGGCAATGCAGTGCGCGAGTATGCCCAGAGCATCG
>DATGGW010000170.1:0-4133 GCA_035308345.1 Ktedonobacteraceae bacterium
GAGTCCCTACAAATTCCCCCTTGCATCGCCGCCAGCAACGCCGCATGCCGGGCAGACACACCGTCTCACACAGCCACTCAACAGGTCAACATCGATAGCGCGTGTGAGCCAGGACCTGTCAAACGCGCCTCAGCCTGCGCGCCAACAGCCACAGGGCTATCGTGAGCAGGGCACACCGCCGATCCCTGCCCCCTACACCACCAATACTGTTATTTGTCCAATTTGCAAGGGCGCAGGCTATCTACGCGCCGATGTCCCCTATGGGCATCCCAACTTTGGCAAACCCATCGCCTGCGAATGTAAAGAAGCCGAACGTAGCGCGAAAAGACGCCTTCAACTACAGCAGTTATCTAATCTCGGTGAGCTCAAGGACAAGCGCTTCGAGAACTTTAGACCTAATGTCTCTCGTTCGGTCTATGAGGCGTATCATGCAGCATTAAAGTATGCCGAAAATCCTAAAGGATGGCTGGTCTTAATCGGCAAAGTGGGCTGCGGCAAAACGCACCTGGCAGCGGCTATTGCTAATGAAGCTCTAGCCTGCCGCTCACGTGTCCTCTTCAGTACAGTCATTGATCTGCTCGACCACTTACGTAAAGCCTATTCACCTACAGCTACAGAGGTATATGATAAAGTACTCGACGAAATGCGCGAAGCAGAGATGCTTGTTCTGGACGACCTGGGAGCGCAGCAGAGTACACCCTGGGCCAACGAAAAACTCTTCCAGTTGCTCAATTTTCGATATAACTTCCAAATGCCCACTGTCATTACAACCAATAACTCAGGTTTGCAGGGGATCGATGAACGAATACGTTCTCGTATGACAGATAATAGCTTGGTCAATATTCTACTAATTGAAAAGACGGTTGACTATCGCCCACAAAATCCCAGGCGCGAATAGCGAAAATTAGCAAACTGCGCGCATGAGTGCCAGATTCCTTCGTTTTATGCTTGCGTTTGCCACTTGCAGGTGCTATCATAACCGTACACAAATTATTGTGAGAGTTCCTCTGCACATTCTGTTTTCGCCGATAGTGTCTCTCAGCATGGCATAAATTTGTAGGGACGTGATAAATCGCGTCCGCATGGGAGAGACCAATCGTTCCGCATATTAAAGGAGCAAAGATGGATAGCAAATTTAACCCGAATGATCCGCGATGGATCAAAGACACGCGTGAAGTTATGGAACCCCGGGGCATCATTGTCCCCAATGTGATCGAGTCAACGCCTCGTGGTGAACGCGGCATGGACATCTACTCGCGCCTGCTCAAGGAGCGCATCATTTTCATTGGTACGCCCATCGATGATAACGTTGCCAATCTGACGGTCGCGCAATTGCTGTTCCTCCAGAGCGAGGATGCGACCAAAGATGTCTGGCTGTACATCAACTCACCTGGCGGTGTGATCTATGCCGGTCTCGCCATTTATGACACGATGCAATGGATCAAGCCCGATGTAGCTACTGTCTGCGTTGGTATGGCCATGAGCATGGGCGCGGTGCTGCTGGCGGCAGGAGAAAAGGGCAAACGCTATTGCCTGCCCAATTCCACTGTCCTGATTCACCAGCCACTGGGCGGCGCGGAAGGTCAGGCGGCGGACATCGAGATCACGGCTCGTGAAATTCTACGCCTGCGCAGCAGCATCTATGACATTCTGGCCCGGCATACCGGTCAGACCCGCGAGCGCATCCAGCAGGATGCCGACCGTAACTACTTCCTGACTGCGCAGCAGTCGATCGAGTATGGATTGGTCGATGAAATCCTTTCCAATGAGGATGCCACCACGCGCTAAATTGCGGTCGCCCTTATCCTATACGGGTTTCACAAGTCGCTTCGCAGCAGGATAGGGGCGACCCTTGCGGTCGCCCTGTAAAACCCGGCGCTCAGGAAGCAGGCATGTTATGACTCCATCCTTGCGTAAATATTTCTTTGAGACGCTGTACAAAAACAAATATCTCTACCGTTTTGCCAGTACTGTGCCTTTTGCCGGTCAGTGGCGAGTGTGGCAGCGGCTGGCATTGCCGCGCCTGCGCGGTCATGATGTGCTGGAACTCGGTTGTGGCCTGGGCGATTTGCTAGCCGATATGCTCGAGGCTGGCTTTAATTGTCGCGCCGTCGAACAGTCTCCACAGATGGTAGCAGCCGCGCGTGAAACGCTGCAACGCCGCAAACTGGGCGAGACTACGACGGTAATCCAGGGGTCGGCGCAGGGATTGCCCTTTAGCGATGCCTCGTTTGATAGCGTCGTGAGTACATTTCCTTCCGAGTACATATATGACCCTGATACTATCGCTGAAGTTGCCCGCGTATTGCGCCCCGGCGGGCGATTTATTGTGATCGAGGGGGCTAACCTGCTGCCGGTCGGATTCTTACAACCCCTGCTGGCGCTTATCCAGGCACTCGTCTATGGTCCATCCGCCGTTTTTGGTCCGCGCAAACGACGCAACCTGGATGAAGAAGTCGAGCGTAGCCTTTCTACCACTGCAATCGAACCCGGCTTATTGAGCGTCGACCGGGATACAGGCACAGGCACGACCACCGATCAACTGAAGGATGCCTGGTTCGGCCAGCATATCCCCCTGGAACAACACGGTCTGCGCCGCCGTTCCGAACGAGCGCGCAGCCGTCGCTGGGAAGTATATATCACAATTGGAGAAAAACCCTGATTTATTCCGCTTCCTTGTTGACGTAAGCGTATACTTTTATTAACATGAAGTGTATAAGGGATAGAGGGTTATGTCGAAGGGATGAAGCGAGATGTCAGGAACACAGGGTACGCAAGGGAAAGCACGAACTGCCGCTCACCAGACGCTGGTAGGGCGTTCGCTACAACAAGGAACCTATCAGGTAGAAGCAGTAATCGGGCATGGCGGAATGGGAGAAGTGTTTCTCGCGTCGCACAGGACACTCGATGTGCCTGTGGCATTGAAACAGGGACGCGCCGACCAGCCCCTTCCAGAGAGCGTGATAGCTGATTTAGATCGTCTTCTGCATCAGAAAGAGGAAACGCCGCGCACGACTGCCAGCTATGCATTTTCCGATGATTTCCCGCTCAGCGGCGGCGTCAATACCGATCGTTTTTTACGCGAGGCATTGTTGCTTGCGCGCCTGAGCCATCCGGCCATACCCACGCTTTACGATTACTTCTACGAAGATAGCCACTGGTACCTGGTTATGGAATATTTGCCGGGGCCGACTCTGGCATCGTACATGCGCCAGTATGCGCCCTTGCCACCACTTGAGGCGCTGAACTATGCCATGCAACTTTGCGATGTGCTGGATTACCTGCATAAGCAATCGCCGCTGGTGGTCTTCCGCGACCTCAAGCCATCCAACGTAATCCTCTCACCTGAAGGCCGCCTGATGCTGGTAGATTTTGGCATTTCGCGCTACTTCAAGGAGGGCCAGATCAACGATACCACCGATTTTGGTTCGCCCGGTTATGCCTCGCCAGAACAATACGAGGGCAGCGGGCAGACCGATGGGCGTTCCGACCTGTACAGCCTCGGTGTGATCCTGCACGAAATGGTTAGCGGTCAACGCCCGGTGCGAGCAGGAACACGCAAAAGCAAACTCGAATCGCCGCGTCAGATCAACCCCGCGCTTTCGCCTGCGCTAAGCGGCCTGGTCGCTGTTGCCACGCGCCCAGAATCGATGTATCGTTTTCAAACCGCTCACACGTTTTACACGGCGCTGGAGCGTACTCGCTCCATTGAGGAGCGTAGAGCGTTCCAGCGCTTCGTACTCCTGGCAGGAGAAGATGAACAAAACGAGTCGCCGGGCGCGCGCATCCAGACTGCTATAGCACAAACGCGCGCTACAATCTCCGAGTCAGACAGCACGAGCCTGGCGGTCACTTCCAGATTACAGCACGCGCATTCACAGGAACATCTTTACAAAGCTCGCCGCGAGCGTTTGGAGCAAGAAGCGCTAGCAATGCAACTGGCATCTATCGATGAAAACCTGAAACAACGCGCAGCGTCACCTATCATACCTATGCCTGCGCCAATAGACGATGAGCGCGAGTTTGCTGCGCCTCTTTCAAGAGCTCCCCGCAGGCTGCTCCAGGTTTCTCTTATCCTGGTACTGTTGCTTTCCGGCATCCTGACAACGCTCTTAACTTACAATCACTATGTG
>DATGGW010000171.1:0-6148 GCA_035308345.1 Ktedonobacteraceae bacterium
TATACGGTTGGGCGTTCCGTCCGTGTATAGTAGGGGCGACCCTCGCGGTCGCCCTGGAGGCGGGACGAGGCCAATTTCGACGATCCTTAACTTGACGCCTATTGGGCGGGGCTTGTCCCCGCCCTGGTAGCTCGTACAAAATGACGAAGAAGACACATATAGCATCAATTACGGGCGCGCATACCCCGTCAATTCCACGTAGCCCTCGCCGCCAATGGTATTCCCCTGCATCTGACCCTGGATGCTGACCGCGCCCTCCCAGTAGCTGTTGCCGGTGGTTTGATAGGCCACCAGTTCCTGGTCTTTCAACTCAGGTTGGAGGGTCAGCGAGGCATGCAGTTGTGGATCATTGATAGCAAGATTCCAGCCGGAGGGATAATCCGCGCCTGTGACCTTGCTTTTCCAATGACCGAGTGCTGTTACGCGCAAAGAACTGGCCGGGAGCAATATTTCATGGGCATCCGGACCGATGAAGCCAATATAGGTCGAGATAATATTGCCCAGGGCATCTCGAATCAGGTACAGCATCATCTCGGTTTTGTTATTGAGTTGTATGCTGAACCAGTCCCAACCACCACCACCAAGCGTGATGAAATTGCCCCATTGATGATCCATCCAGGCTTCGCCAGTTACATTGAGAGGCTGCCCGTGATCTATTAAATTGCCGGTGAGAGCCATGCGCGTGCGCGAGTAGTAGTAGGAGAAGCCACCCGGTCCGTAGGTGATGATACCGTTGCCATTATGCAGCGTTGCCGGTTTGAGTCCCCGTAAGTCTACGCGTAGCGTGTAGCCAGCCATCGATGCGGCGAGGTGGTCGAGTCCATTGACCCCTCTGATCGACCAGTCGTTGATGGATACGTTGAAGCCTGCGGTAGAGGAGCCATCAGGGATGATCGCGTCAGGTTCGGTCTGGAGCCGCTGGTCAAAGTGGAATTGCCCGCGCGTGATATCGCTGATAGCAAAATGCGCCGCGTAGACGGGCGGGAAATTGCTGCGCAGGGACTGGAAGAAGACGAGTTCAAAGACGTAGTGATGCAATGCGCCACCAGGCATGACGGCGTTGAAGTGGCCCGTGTAATACCACCACTCGGTGAGGTCGCGGTGCGCCGCCTCATCCTGCGGAAAACGGATAGGCGGCAGCGGAGTTGGCGTGGGTGAAACATTGGCTCGTGACAATTGCGCAGACGTGGACGGTATACCAGGAAAACCACAGGACGCCAGCAAGATTGTCAACAACACAAATAGTAGAGGGAGGCTTTTCCTTTTCATCAGTGTTTTCCTCCAACTTCGGCATTGCGCGCAGGTTGTTGCGCTAAACCCACCGTCTCATTTTGTGAGAGCTGTTCCACCACAAATTGTTCGGCGTGAGTGAATGGGCGGCGCTGCACCCCTGCGAATGGCAGCCACCAGTTCCAGTTGCCGAGCAGGCGCATAGTAGCTGGCACCAGCAGGCCACGCACGAGCGTTGCATCCAGGGTGACGGCCAGGGCCATCCCAAGTCCCAGCGCTTTGACCAGGATCATGTCCGCCGATGCAAAACTCGCGCTTACCACTACCACAATCATCGCTGCGCTGGTGATAATACCACCGCTGCGCTGCAAACCCAGCGCAACAGCCCGGGTGTTATCGCCTGTCTGCCAGAAAGCCTCCTGTATGCGAGAGAGCAGGAAGACTTCGTAGTCCATCGATAACCCGAACAATGCGCAGAACAGGAGAATAGGACTGGACGCTTCAACAAAACCGAGCGGAGTAAAGTTGAGAAACTGGTGCAGGAAACCATCCTGGAAAATGACCACGAGCGCGCCATAAATTGCCAGTATTGACAGGGTATTCATTATGATCGCTTTTAAGGGTAAGAATACTGAACGGAAAAAGAACAATAACAAAATATAGGTTGTCACAGCCACAATCAGTGCGGCTATAGGAAAGTCTGAATAAAGCGACTGCACGTAGTCTATGTTGGCCGCCGTCTCGCCATCCACATGTATCGTCATGTCGTTGCCTGGCGGTGTATTGCGTATCGTTTGCACCAGTTGCAGCGAGCGTTGGTCCAGCGCGTTAAATTTGCTTACTACTTGAATCATAGCAGTATTGCCATTCACAAATGTCTTGAGCAAGCTTGCCAGATAGGGATCGGTGACGAGTTGTGGATGAGCATAGAGCAACTCGTATTGAGCGAGCGTGAAACGCGGGTCGGCGCTGACGATACTGTCAACTCGCGCTACACGCGGGTCAGCCTCGATGCGCTGGACGTAAGCGTAGAGATCGCGGATATTGCCAGGTGTCAGCGCATCTCCCCTGGTCTGCAGCACGATCAGAATGGGCGTGGTGTCCTGGGCGTTAAAGCGGCTATTGAGCAGATCAAATGCTGCGCGTGATGGCACGCTGGAAGGCAGGATTGATGCATCGGGTGCAGAGAAGCGCACTCCCACGAAAGGCGATCCCAGCGCGATCATAAACAGCAGCACCGGAATGAAAACCCGCACGGGGTAGCGCATAACAAAATTGGAAAGGCGATACCAGAAACCGTGATGTGGTTCGGCGTTCGCTGCATCGCCTGCCACTCCAGCTATAGCCGCCTTCTTTCTAAACTTTGGAAGCCGCACCGGGAAAGCGTTGACGCGCGTACCGATGATTGCAAGCGCCGCGGGCAGGAGAGTGATGGCAGCGAAGACGGCCATCAGTACCACCAGCACGCCGCCCAGACCGACCGAGTGCAACATGTTGATATGGAAGAAGATCAACCCCGCCAGCCCGATCGAGACGGTGAAGCCAGAAAAGGTGACGGCGCGCCCGGCGGTAGCGACCGTCATAGCGATGGCATCTTCTACGCTGCGTCCATGCGCCAGTTCTTCGCGGAAACGGCTGACCATGAAGAGTGAGTAGTCAACACCCAGACCCAGCCCAAACAGTGTAGTGATATTGAGCACAAATATGGAGAGGTATGTTAGATGTCCCAGGACAAAGATGAGAGCCAGCGAGATAAGCACCGCGCCCCCGCCTACCAGCGCGGGCAGCATGGCGGCAACCACCGAGCGAAAAACGAGCAGCAGAGCGATGATGGCAAATGGAAAGGCCAAAAGTTCAGCCCTGCGCAAATCATTCTCGCTGACCGTCTGAATATCCGCATAAAACACCGGCCCGCCGCCTATACTGGTTTTCAGGTCAGGCTCAGCATGCAGCCGACTCTGGAATTCCGGCAGCAGTTTAGGCGCGCTATTGGGATCCGAATTAAGCATGACATTGTCATAGGCCGCGTGTCGATCTACCGAAACCTGGCGCGGGTTATCCACAAAACTGATGACGCCAGAAACTTCAGGCAAACTTTGCGCATTTGCCAGCGCCTGCCGCGCTTCTTGAATAAACTGCGGATCACAGGCTGTGTAACGTTTGCTGGTAAAGATGACCTGTACAATATTCAGATTCAGGTGCAACTTATCAGTTAAGAGATTGATAGCTTGCTCTGACTCGACATCCGGGCTCACAAAACCGCCGGATTGCAGCACATTGCTGGCCTGCGGCGCAAAGGGCAATGCTACCACAACCGCAATCAACCAGAAACCCACGATGAACCAGCGATAGCGCACGGCCAGCTTGCCCAGGCAGTAAAACATGCTTAAACCTTTCTCAGAGCGACCCTGCGTGCCTGCGCGTCGCTTCCTCATTTGCGAATACTCCCAGATATAACATACATCCGAGGTTACACGGATTACCAGGGCGGGGGATGGCCCTCGCGGTCGTCCTGGCTCTTGTTGTATGATGTTAAAGGTTATTATATAAGGAGTGTTTTTTATGGCAAAGTCATCATCTAGCGGCAATAAAGCGAGCAAAGAGCTGCCGAAGGATGCGCCGATCAAGGTAATCTCGGTCAATCGCACGGCGTATCACGATTACTTCGTAGAGCGCACTATCGAAGCTGGTATATCGCTGGTCGGCACCGAGATCAAATCGATTCGCGATGGCAAAGTCAATCTGCGCGGAGCCTATGCCATTGCGCGCAACGGTGAGTTGTGGCTGGAAAATGCCCACATCGCCGTCTACGAACACGGCAACCGCTACAATCATGAACCCATGCGCAACCGGAAATTGTTGTTGCACCACCGCGAAATCGAGCAGTTACAGGCGAAGGTAGCCACGAAGGGATTAACGTTGATACCTCTCAAGCTTTACCTGAAAGGTGGCAGGGCCAAGATCGAACTGGGTTTATGTCGCGGCAAGAAACTCTACGACAAACGTGAAGCGATTGCCGAGCGTGATGTGAAACGTGACATCGAGCGCATCATACGCAAAGGATAAAGGTAGCAAGTAATTATTCCACTGCCAGGCGGCGCTTCTCCAAGCTGAATAAACGCAGCAGTGAGAGCAGCGCGACGAATGCCAGGATAAGTGTCAGGAAGATCAAGCCGTCGAAACCCCAGTTCTGCGCGAATACGCCTCCCAGACCGTTGCCGAGCAGCTGGCCTAAGCCCAGAAACACAGAATAAAGGCCCATCAGCAGGCCACGATCCTTCGCAGCCTCTTCCGAGATATCAGCCAGGTAGGCCAGCGCGGCAGGCGCGAAACTGCTTTCCGCGAAGATGCCCACGAACAACAGCACAATCCACACGATCAGCAAGGGCCTGTTCTGGGCTCCGGTATGGTTGAGTCCCGCCAGTGCGATACAAGCCAGGCACACACCCGTGATCGAGGCTAGCATGAGCAACAAACGCGGCACATGATTCAGGTAGAAGGCCCAGAAGAGCAAGCAAAGGCCGAAGAAGAGCACATATACACCCAGTATCAGGCTTAAATGGCCGCCGCCTCCATGCTGACTCATGCTGCCCATAAGCAGTTGCTGCTTATCATGGTGCGGCACGGAGAGCACAAAGACGAGCTGAGAGCTGAGCCAGATACTCACCAGTGCGCTGATACTGACCCACGCAGGGATGAAGATGAACAGGCGCGGTGTGTGAATGATGCGCCAGTAACGCGCGGCCAGCGCGCGCGCTTTGCCGCGTTCGATGATCTGCTTCACTGCTGGAACGAGAAGCATGCATGCGGCCACGAGCAGGTAGCCACAGGCCAGCAGCGCGAAGGCGTTGCGCTCGAAGTGATCCCAGGCAAAACCGCCTAGCACGACTCCCACTGCCAGACCACCGCTGGTGGCAAGCTCGTACAGGCTCATTACACGCATGCGAAGCGACTGATCCTGCGTGGTATAGTCCGCGAGATACCCCAGCACTGCCGGTACCTGCATGGCGGAAGAGATGCCCGCCAGGAGTTGGAGGCCCAGCAAATAGGGAAAGGCATTCCTGGTGGGGGTGAAGATGAGGAGAGCCACTTGCACGAGGCCAAAGAGTGGACCAACAATTAAGAATATGCGCCGACCCAGGCGGTCACTGAATGCGCCCAGCACAGGAGCTAGCGTGAGTTCTACTATATAGTAGGCGACCGATATCAGGCCAACATGGATATTTGATATTGCATGACCATTTTCAATGGAAAGCTGCGCCAGAAAACGCCCTAGCACAATAGAACCCGCTCCACCGGTAGCGCGTAAGATGAAGGTGCCAAGCAGCAGAGGAATCACCGAGCGGCGCGCGATCTTCGCGATCTTATCGTTTTTCGCTCTCCATTGGTTCCAGGGTAACGAGTCCAAGCTTGCCTTTCCGTTGATTCCGCAGTGTTACTAACGCGATGCAACAGCCCGCCAGCAGCAACAACACGGCCACCAATAATAACATCAGGTAGAGTGGCCGCATACCCCCGGCGTCCATTACACCCAATGTTAGTATACTCTGCGAGTACATGAATCGCTTACCTCTCCGCGCGATTGCGCACCATGTTAGATATCCTATACTTCACCCACATGATATCAAACGGCATAGCAAAAAGAAAAGTAACGCTAGCATTAGAGAAAGGTTCCAGGGCGACCGCAAGGGTCTCCCCACCTCCGCCCAACCACTCCCGCCCTTACAATGACTACGATGGGGGATGCAGGAGGGCGACCGCAAGGGTCTCCCCACCTCCACCCAACCACTCCCGCCCTTACAATGACTACGATGGTAGGTAGAACGTTCATTGGAGTGACCCCCTTGGACCAGACAGAGGTCAAAGGGAAGTCTTCCCAACTGGGGTCGATGCCAACTCAAACTCGGTGGGTGGCAGG
>DATGGW010000172.1:0-5303 GCA_035308345.1 Ktedonobacteraceae bacterium
GCTCGACGTCCGCACGCGCCCAGAAGTCGTCCAGGTAAGCACGCTGCTCGGCGAGCAGGCCCTCCCAGCCGGTCAACCGTGCGGCAGAGAGTGCGGCCATAACCTGGTCATGGATTGCAGGCCGCGAGCGCAGGCTTGACCAGCCGTAGGCGATAAGTTTGACGATGCGCAGTCGCTCTCCCGGCTTCAGCCGTGTAGTGACGGTTACGCGGACGATATCAGGGGAGCTTTCAGACTCGACAACCATCTCGGCTGGCCCCTCGACATGGTGATTCATCGCTGTTCCGATGAGCAAGCCACTGACCCGGGTGTGATGGACCAGGAGCCCGGTGGTACCCTGAGCCTGATGCACCTCGCACTCGAGTGGGGATTCGAGCGCGGCGCCCACGCGGGGGTCCTTACTCTGGGCCGGCAGTGCCTCGTTGGCGACCAACTCCGACTGCACAACGACATGCATCGCGGCCTCAAGCGGCTCAACCTCGTAGCTGATCGCCGCAATGGCGCGCTGGGTGAACGACACCATACGCACTGACGATACCTTGATCGTGCGCCCCGCAGGAGAGGTCCAGCGGACGCTGCGTCTGAGCACCCCGTTGCGGAAGTCGAGCTCCCGCTCGTGGCTTTGAACCTTGCCGTACCGGATGTCAAATGGTTCGTCGTCGACGAGGAGGCGGATGAGTTTGCCGTTGGTGACATTGATGACTGTCTGCCCGGACTCAGGGTAGGCGTATCCGCCCTCTGCATAGGGCAGAGGGCGCAGCTCGTAGACGGAGTTCAGGTAGCTGCCGGGAAGGCCATGCGGCTCCCCCTCATCGAGATTGCCCCGCAGTCCGATGTGTCCGTTGGAGAGGGCGAAAATGGACTCGGTCTGCGCCAGGGTGTCGAGGTGGAAGCCTGTCTCGCGGAGGCTCCACTCCTCGACCGTGAAGGCAGGACGTTCGATCATCAACGTCCCCCCAAATTCAGCAAATGACAGGTGCGTGGTTCGGGCATGAGTTTCTCCTTAATGAGCTTGTCCCCGCCCTGACGATTACAATCGAGTAGTGGGTCGATTCCCTGGTAGAGGGTAGGAGGAACGCACTGTCACAGGATTTGCTGTTTCAATCAGGCTGTTATAGAGAGTTGCGGTACGCATAGCTGCTTGCGGCCAGGCGAACTCGCGCTCCACTCTCTTGCGCGCAGCAAAACCCATTTGCGCGCATAATTCTGGATGGCTGAAAAGCTGCTGCAGGCGATCAGCCAGGGCTTCTGGATCACGTGGTGGTACGAGGAAGCCAGACTCACCATGCTTGATGGTATAGGTGAGGCCGCCGACCGCCGAGCCGATGACAGGACGGCCACAGGCCATCGCCTCAAGGGAGGTGAAGCCATAAGGTTCGTACCAGGGGGTTGTTACCGCGACATCACCCGCACTGTAGAAGTTGCGCAGTTCAGCGTGTTGATGCTCACCGGCAAAACGTACCCTATCTAAAACGCCAAGTTCTGCCGCCAACTGCTGCAACTCGCCAATCTCAGGCGTGGCAACGGGATCTGGCTCTGGCGTTGCTCCTCCAACAACCAGCAGAGTAATTGGTGATGGGGACGCATCCGCCGTGCTCTCCTGCCTCCGTACCAGCACCGCCAGCGCGCGCACAATGTTGCGGATATCTTTACGCTGAAGCAACCGGCCTACGTAGACAATGACTTTCTCGTCAGGATCAAGTCCGAGTCGCTGCCTGACCGCGCTCCGCTCCACAGGCCGGAACATATTCAGATCGACCCCAGATGGGATAGTCACAACTTTACGCGGGTCAGCCGCATAATCATTGACTAATTCGGTCCACTCGCTGGGGCAATGTGCAATGAGGCGATCAACATCTCGGACAATATCTCGTTCGACCGAGATGCGCTCTAAAGGACTGGTATCAGCTTGCTTCTGGTAGCGACGTTTGGTGATACCCGTAGCGTGAAAGATCTGGATAGCAGGAATACCGAGACGACGTCGCAACTCAGTTGCGACCCAGCCAGACATCCAGAAGTTGCCGTGGATTAGATTATAGCGGATTTCCTCGCGCTCCACGAAACTTAGAAACGAGTCGCGAAACTCCGGCATGAGCGGCCACAGATCATCCTTAGGCAGAGGACTGGCCGGTCCCGCTGATAGATAGACTACGCGAACCCCTGGCACCCATTCTATAATTTCAGGCGTTTCAGGTGAATCGCGGCGAGTAAAAACATCAACGGCGTAACCGAGACGAGCAAGGTGGCGGGTCATCTCGTCGACGTAGACGTTTTGCCCACCAGCATCCGTACCGCCAAGAAGCGCTACAGGACTGGCATGTTCAGACAAAAACGCAATTCGCTTGAATTGATTCATACGATTTTACACCTTTCTGTATTGGGAGCTTCGAAATTCCCTGCCTTCTAAAAAGCGCGCATCGAAGCATTACATCCGAACTATGCTTCGTACCGGCAAAGTTCGAGCGCAACCAACCGGCGTCCGACCTCAAAGGTCAGTCGATCCGGAATTATTGACGTGAAAAGCGGAGCGGTGATCCGCTGGTCTCCTGGGATGTCAGTTAGGACAACAATAGTTCGTGGCAAGAAGCGAGATTATGACCGGCGCACCTCCGACGCCGATTGGAGAAGCCAGCGATCAAGTTGGACGACTTGAGGACAAATCTTCTATTGGGCCGCGATGTTCAACCGCAGCAATGATTCGTAATGCATGGACCGTGTCTTGCGCAACAAATTCAGGGCAGCGCAGCGGCTGCTCAGAAGGTTGCTCAGAGCCAGGATCGACTAAGACGGTGCGACATCCGACGCGGTTTCCTGCCTCAACATCATCGAGGATATCACCAACAAACCACGAACGTCGAAGATCGATATCCAGGTCGGCAGCGGCAGACCGCAGCATACCTGACCCTGGCTTTCGACAGTCACAGCGTATGGCAAACTCCGGAATCACCCCCTGCGGATGATGGGGACAGTAATAAATACCGTCAAGTCGAACGTCAAACTGCGCAAGCTGGCGGGCAAGATAATCGTGCATGAGTTGCAGGTCAACTTCAGTAAAGTATCCATGTGCGATCCCCGACTGATTCGAAATCATCACCAGCAGAAAACCCGCCTTCTGAAGAGAGTGCAGCTCAGGACCAATACCGTCGAAGAGGCGCAATTGCTCAGGTCGCGATGGAAAGTGAACAGCATGCACTAGCGTTCCATCGCGATCAAGAAACACCGCTCGATTTGTCATTTCTTTACCTCCAGGTCAGTAGGGGCCAGATTTATCGCGCCCGTAGGCATCTATTTATCGCTTTTCCAGGCTGATGAAAGCGATATCTTTAACCATCTGTTGGCTAGCAATGCTCTGCTGATGTAGCAATCAGCGAGCATTTTTTCACCGTAATCTTGCTTCCAATTAAACATGGTAACACAATCTATGATTGTATTGCAACTCAGCAATATGCGAAGAGAGCTTAACTTAAACTTTCTAATGATATTCTAAACATTTATTAAGTAAACCAACATGGACGACCGCCAGGGTCGCCACTACGATACTACGTCTTCTGCCTGTTTTCGTGTATAGTAGTGGCGATCCCTTGCGGTCGCCATGCTCGCTGCTCATTACTCATGCAGTGAGGAGCGGCGGGTTGCTTTATGATTGCCATCACTGGCTGCTGGCGGTAATTCCTGCTCCGGCGAGTCGCCATCAGGTGGGCGGGAATCTTGTCCCAGGTAATAACTGATGACCAAAGCGCTGCCTACGCCGAGTGGGATCAACCCCGGCAGCAGCCAGGGGCCAACGTGAAGAGGAGTCGCGGTGACAATGGGCGGCAGCATATAGCCCAGGGGATAAAGGCCAATGGTCAGTGCCAGGCCAACCATAGCGACGATGAGTCCGGCGCGCAGCACGCCCGTACCGCGCCGCCGGGGGCGCAGGCGATTGGGATCCATGCCGCGCGCGATCAACGCCATGCGCTCCCGGTGATCGATATAGCGCAGGATCGCGATAAAGCCAAGAAAAATGGCGAGGGCGATCAACCAGCCAAGCAAGGCCGCGAGTACAATTGAAGACATATGTTACCACTTGCCCCTGTCTATCACAGTATATCTATGGTAAGATACAAGTAACAAGAAAGATGTTTCAATGCTGTCCGCCATCTGTCATCCTTCGCTGCGCTCAGGATGACAGCAGTGCCTGACTCTGACATTCGGGATTCGCATAACGAAACATTTTCTGTAGATTGAAACTCTAAAGGAACATATGAGAGAGCATTTCTTATCGTCATTGCCCAGCCTGGGAATACCGTTCTCTAACACGGTCTCTTCCCTGACTGAACTGGACGACCAGCAGCTTGTCACTTCCAGCAAACATGGGGACCAGGATGCTTTTGCCCAGCTTGTCAGGCGTTACCAGCGGCGTATCTTCAACCTGGTGTATCGCATGCTTCAGCAATATGAAGAAGCGAGCGAGATTACGCAAGAAACGTTTCTAGCAGCCTGGCAGGGTCTCCCATCGTTTCGTGGTGATGCGCGTTTTGCGACCTGGCTCTATCGCATCGCCTATAACTGCGCCCTGAAACAACTGGAGGTGCGCAAGCGAGACAAGGCTCTGCAAGTGGCGCTGCAGGCGGAACAGGCGTTGGAAAGTAGGGGCCAGATTTATCACGCCCACCAACACGCCGCTGCTCAGCTGGACGAGCATGAACGGCAGGCGTTTGTTCAGGAGCATCTCTCTTACCTTCCTGCGAAGTACCGCGCGGTGCTGATTCTACGACATCTACAAGATATGACCTACGAAGAGATGGCAGAAATATTAACTATGCCCGTCGGCACTATTAAAACACATTTATTCCGCGCGCGCAATTTGCTCAAGGAACGTTTGCAAGGGCTTGATCGCGATTCATCCATGGGAACGAGAGGATAATTATGCACTGTCAAGAGGCGAGACAGCAACTACAATTCTATATTGACGGGCGACTCACGCTGGCGCATATGCGCGCTCTGGAAGCGCATGTTGTCGGCTGCTCTGGCTGTCGCGAAGAGTTGGCCTTGCTGGAAGAAGTCTCCCACCAGCTCGATAGAGTGCAGCAGGTTGCCGAGCCTGAAAATATGCACGCGCAAATTATGCAGCGTGTGGCGATGGCCGCGCCGCGCCGCAGCCAGCAGCCTTTCTTCCCCTGGCATCCATCGCTGGTAGAATGGTTGGCGGCTATCTTGCTTGCCACCGTTGCTACCCTGGGGTCTATCCTGGAGCAGCCGTCGCTACGCGCAATGCTGCCCATCGCCAACGGGCATGACTCCCTGTCTATCACCTTTAT
>DATGGW010000173.1:0-3294 GCA_035308345.1 Ktedonobacteraceae bacterium
CGTATTCGACACGAGAGCCGTGATCGCCACAGATGGAATAAATCTTCTCTTAAAAAGCCTGGGGCAAACCATCATCCAGATATCATAGATCAAAGCACGGTACTTCTTCCGGGATAAGCCAATAGTGAACAGATACAAGCAAGCCATCTGCGTCGGAAACAGATGCTTAAAGAGATACCGTACTTTTCTGTACAACGCTTTCTTTAGAATTTCGCTGTTTGTCTGTCTGATTGTTCGGTTTTCACTGGATATTATTTCTGTGGTGTGACGAACCATTTTTACCTTCCAATCTTTTCATAAACCAGAACTTCCAGACCATCGCGACTTTTACTGGCATAGAGCAAGCACTTCCTTGACGATTGTTGCGAGTTCATCTTCGCTGAGCGATGGATATACGGGAAGTGACAGCACCTGCCGCGCTGCCTTTTCAGCTTCATGGAGTTGCCGGGTCGCTGCTTCGGCGGGCCGCGTCGCCGTCATTGTTGTCGCGCCTCCCCCGTTAAGCGGGCCGGTAGGCGTCTTAACGATGGTCGCTATTTCCTCTTCGTCCAGTGGACGGGCGGCAATACGATAGAAATCTTTGGATTCCTGGTAGAACGGCTGCATATGCATCGGGAGAGGATAATGGACGGCTGTGCCGATGCCTCGATCGAGCAATTGTGCTGCCCATTCGTCACGGTTGCTTTCCTCAGGCACGCGAATGGTGTACTGGTGATAGACATGGCGGTATCCTTCATACTCGACCGGAGTCTGTACGGCCTCACCCAGCTTCTCCGTCAGATAAGCCGCGTTAGAGCGACGCTGCCCGGTAAAATGCTCCAATTTTTCGAATTGAGCCAGCCCTAAGGCAGCTTGCAGTTCGGTCATACGCAGATTAAAGCCAAGCGCGACATGGCAATAGCGTTCTTTTTGCCCATGATTGCGCAGGAGACGCACGCGATCAGCAATGGTAGAGTCACTGGTAGTTACCATGCCGCCCTCACCTGTGGTCATGTTTTTAGTGGGATAAAAAGAAAAGCAGCCTGTGCCAAAGCTGCCAACAGGTTTCCCATGAATGCTGGCTCCGTGCGCCTGGCATGCATCCTCGATAATGGACAGGTGATGCCCGGCAGCGATGCCTTGTAGGCGTTCCATATCGCATGGATTCCCGTAGAGATGCACCGGCAGTATGGCTTTTGTGCGTGGTGTGATGGCAGCTTCCACCAAAGACACGTCGATGTTACAGGTCTCTGGATCGATATCAACGAAGACAGGTATCGCGCCGACCAGCAGGATCACATTGGTGGTCGCAGCAAAAGTAAATGGTGTGGTGATTACCTCATCGCCATAACTGATCTCGTGCGCGATCAGCGCCAGGTGCAGCGCAGCCGTTCCAGATGAAACAGCAACAGCTTCCTGCACCTGGCAGAATTCGGCAAAACGTTTCTCAAACTCTGCAACACGCTCTCCCTGCGCCAACTGCCCTGATTTTAGCACCGCAAGCACAGCTTCTTCCTCCTCCACCCCAATGAGAGGACGCGCGATAGGAATCATGCTCTCACCTCTAAACTTGATCCGGTTAGTGAATGATAAATTGGGATAACTACAGAAGAACACCTATTCACAGTATATGAGTCAGTTCAATTCAAAATGCTCTATTATCATGCCTTAAACAGATATTTTTCCCTGTTGGCAGCCCAGGCGTAACGTCTGAACCCGTTTTAACGTATTACTAATAGAAGTAATGTGAGAGATGCCGGGGCTTAAAACCGATGCTCTGTAACAGACGTTTTACTTTATGAGAGCGTTCCGGGAACGTCCTATTAATTGGAGCAGACAACACAACTCGCTTGAAGATACAGTCAGAACCTGATTTGATCTAAGGTAATTACCTGATGTGACAGGTTTCAGTAGTCTATACAATAGAACTAGCATACTAATGTTCAGCACGTATATACCATCAGTCTATGCATGCTGACCACGGGGCCATACGGAGGAGTCCGGCAGCTGATTTTGTCGGGGAGTTTCCCAAAGGGAGCGTGGAAATGGCAATACAAGATTTTGCGAGGGATGCGCATAGCGCGTTGATTGATGCGCCCATCGCCACAAGCAGAGATAATAAAGACGGCTTTTTTGGTCAAAAGATCGCCAGGCGGGATACCGAACCGCTCACAGTGTTAGAGCCACTACTGGACGACGAGGACAGCGAAGTATTTCTCGAAGCGCCAGAGGGAGTAGAAGAGACTTTCGAGAGTGAAGCGCTTGAGGCCCTGTCAGCGCGAACCCGACGGGTTCGCGCGACAGGCGTTCGCCAGGCAAGCGGCTCTGAGGATGCCTTTCAGAGCTATCTGCGCGATATTCGCAGCCTTGGTTTGCTGACTCATGCCGAAGAAGTTGACCTCGCGCGGCGAGCAGCGGCAGGAGACGGCATGGCCCGCCGCACTTTGATAGAATCAAACTTGCGGCTGGTAATTGCCATCGCGCGCCGCTATACCAGCACTGGCGTTCCGTTGATTGACCTCATCCAGGAGGGTAATCTCGGATTGATGCGCGCCGCCGAGAAGTTTGATTATCGTCGTGGCTGTCATTTCGGCACCTACGCCACATGGTGGATTCGCCAGGCTGTCAGCCGGGCGGCGGGTGAGCAGTCCCGTTTGATTCATCTTCCCGAACACGTCGCGACTCGTTTACGCAAGGTGAGACGCATAGCGGCTCAACTTTCGCAGGAAAACGGGCTTGATCCGCTGCCCGAGCAGATCGCCGATGCCTGCAATATTGATCTCGATGAAGTCATAGACCTGCTCGGCATCATCGAGCAGCCCGTATCGCTTGATGCGCCCGTCGATGACGAAGCCCGTTATTCACTGGGCGACACATTGGAAGACAGCGCAGCGCCTGCACCGGCCGAGACAGCCTCGCAACACCTGCTTGGCGAAGAACTACATCGCGCGCTGGCCCTGCTCACCCCACGTGAACGCAGCGTAATTACGCTGCGCTATGGCATCGGCGATGGTCGCAGCCGCACATTGTTGGAGGTTGGCAAAGAGCTGGGCATCTCGCGGGAGCGCGTGCGCCAGCTTGAAGTCGTAGCGCTGATGAAGCTGCGCGGCATCAGCGGCAATGCCACTCTGAAAGAGTGCGTCTAATTTCGCCATCCATTCGTAAGCAATCCATTCGTAAGCAAATTCCAGGGCGACCGCGAGGGTCGCCCCTACCATACTAAGTACAATCAAGCAATTTCTGCGGAAATGAGGTACACTGTTGGGAAAGGAGGGCGCGATGAGAAAACCCCTGGAGATCCCTGTCCCGACCGCA
>DATGGW010000174.1:0-3869 GCA_035308345.1 Ktedonobacteraceae bacterium
TAAAAGTTGTGAGATTGGCCCTGTCATTCTGAGCGCAGCGAAGAATCTCTCTCCCCATCCTGCACAGATTCTTCGCTGCGCTCAGAATGACAGGGCTATTTGAGGCTTCGTTCAACGACTTTTAAATCGCCTTGTGAAAGCGTCGCTTACTGCTTGACAAATTGCAGAGAAACGTATACTCTCGTAGAGAGATAGCAAAAAGGTGTTGAGCGAGGGAAGTAGGTTGGTCTCCCGGCAGCAGAGAACTGGCGGACGGTGCAAGCCAGAGTCGGAGACACACTGAAACTGCCTCGTGAGCCGTGGCGGCGAAACGGTGCTTCTGGAAGCAAAAGTAGCTGCCACCGGGAACTCCCGTTACAGAGCAAGGGTGTCTTTGCACTCGAAAAGGCTGTTCTCGTGAGAGAACGACGAAGCAAGGTGGTACCGCGAACGTGTCTGTGCGCACGCTTCGCCCTTGTCAGGGCGGAGGGCGCATTCTTTTTGTCCGACGCCTGCCTCTACAATACACCGTATGAGTACTACAAGGAGGATCACATGTCGGAACAAAGGAAAGGCGTTGAACCCACACCACCAGCGGAATCTTCACTTGCCAAAGTACGCCCGCCACGCTACGATTTCGCGGCCATTGAGGCGAAATGGCGGGAACGCTGGGAGCGAGAGAAACTCTATCAGCCCGACCTGTCCCATGCCAGGCATCCTTATTACAACCTCATGATGTTTCCCTATCCCTCTGCCGAGGGCTTGCACGTGGGCAATATGTACGCTTACATCGGCTCGGATATTCACGGGCGCTGGATGGCAATGCAGGGATACGACGTGTTCGAGCCAATAGGTTTCGACGCCTTTGGCATCCACAGCGAAAACTTTGCCATCAAGCGCGGCATTCACCCCCGCGTACTCACTGCACGCAATGTCGAGCGCTTTCGCGAGCAACAATTGAAACGTATCGGCAACCGCTTCGATTGGTCGCACGAAGTTGCTACAACCGACCCACACTACTATCGCTGGACGCAGTGGATCTTCTTGCAGCTTTTCAAAAACGGCCTGGCTGAACGCAAGACCGCCCCGGTCAACTGGTGTCCCAGAGACAAGACGGTGCTGGCTGACGAACAGGTTATCGCCGGACGCTGTGAGCGTTGCGGAACCCTCGTCGAGCGACGCTGGTTGGAGCAGTGGTTTTTGAAATCTACCAGGTATGCTCAGAAACTCCTGGACAATCTGGAATGGCTCGACTGGTCCGAACGTGTCAAGACGCTGCAACGCAACTGGATTGGTCGTTCGGAAGGTCTTGAATTCACTATGGAGATTGATGGAATGCCAGATGTACACTTTCAGGTGTACACAACACGCGCTGACACGATCTTCGGCATGACCTTTGTGGCCCTGGCTCCGCATCATCCGCTCATCCCGCAGATCACCAACAAAACACAACTCGCAGATGTTACGGCTTACCAGCAAACGGCCAATCGCTTGCAAACGGGCAAAGAGTACACGATGACTGGAGTCTTTACCGGCGCGTATGCCTTGCACCCTTTGACGGGCGAACGCATGCCAATCTGGGTTGCCGATTTCGTCCTCGACAGTTACGGCGCGGGGGCGGTGATGGGTGTGCCTGCCCATGACGAACGCGATATGGCTTTTGTCAAAGCTATAGGTCTGCCTGTACGCACGGTGATTATCCAGCCTGGTAGTGCGCATCCAGCGGAGGAGCCGCAGGAAGCATTTGTCCAGCCAGGAGTGCTAATCAACTCTGCCGGGTACTCTGGTATGACCTCGACCCAGGCTGCTGAGGCCCTCTACACCTGGTTTGAGGAACGTGGCAAGGGCCACCGCGTCGCGAAATATCGCCTGCGCGACTGGCTCATCAGCCGTCAACGCTACTGGGGACCACCCATTCCGATCATCTACTGCCCGGAACATGGGGCTGTTCCCGTCCCGGAGGAGCAGTTGCCGGTTCTCTTGCCCGATGTGGAGAACTGGATGCCCACAGGTACTGGTGCTTCGCCTCTCGCGGCAATCGAGAGCTTCGTTCACACCACCTGCCCCATCTGTGGCAAGGCTGCCCGCCGCGAAACGGATGTCAGCGATAACTCGCTGGACTCTGCCTGGTACTTCCTGCGTTACCTTTCGCACGACGACGAGACGCAGCCGTGGGACCCGGATCTGCTACACAAATGGCTCCCGGTCGATATGTACATCGGCGGCGCGGAACATAGCGTGCTGCACTTGATGTATGTGCGTTTTCTCACCATGGCGCTGCACGACCTGGGCCACCTGGAATTTGAGGAGCCATTCAAGCGCTTCCGAGCCAATGGCATGATTACCAAAGATGGCGCGAAGATTTCCAAATCAAAGGGCAACATCGTGAACCCTGATAGCTATATTGCTCGCTTTGGCGCGGATGTCTTCAGGGTCTATCTGATGTTTATGGGACCGTATCAAGCTGGCGGTGACTTCAGCGATCGTGGTATTGGCGGGGTTGTGCGCTTCCTCGACCGCGTCTGGTCGCTGGTCACACAGCACGCGCAGAACGCATCCGCTCAATCCCCACAGGGAGAGGAGCGGCGCGTCATCCATCGTCTGATCAAACGAGTGACCGAGGATCTGGCAACCTTGAAGTACAACACCGCCGTGGCCGCGCTGATGGCGTACCTCAATGCCCTGGAAACCCGTTCGACCCTCACGCGGGAGGAGTTGCAGACCCTGCTGATGCTCCTGGCACCAATGGCACCCTACATCACAGAAGAACTCTGGCAGAAACTCAAGCATCCAGGCAAGGATCGCTCGATCCATGCAACCTCGTGGCCCAGTTTCGATGCCGGAGCCATTGGGGCCGAGACAATGCTCCTGCCGGTACAGATCAACGGACGGCTGCGCGGTCGTATCGAGGTTGCTTATGATACACCCGAAGCTGAGATCAAGAGCCAGGCTCTCCAGGTTCCTCAGGTGCAATCGTTGCTTGCCACTCAGAAGGTGGCACGGATGATCTACGTACCTGAGCGTCTGGTGAACATTGTCACTGCCTGATGTGATAGCAGTGTCCCCTTTTTTGCATAAGAGCTTTCTTGAATATGCATTGTACGATTATTGCATTTCTGCTATGATGACCTCACGAACATATGTGGACAACGAAAAAAGGTTTGAACAGACAGAGGGTGCAACGCATGAATCTACAGGGGAAGCGTGTGCTGGTGATGGGTCTGGGACTGCAAGGGTCGGGTATGGCTGCGGCGCGTTACGCGGCGCAGCAAGGGGCGATTGTGCGCGTGACGGATATGAAAGCGCCGCAGGTGCTTGCTCCAAGCGTAGAGGCGCTGGCGGGTTTACCAATCGAATTTATACTTGGCACACACCGCGACGAAGATTTTCTCTGGGCCGAAATGGTGATTCGCAATCCCGGCGTGCCACTCACTTCACCCTATTTGCAGTTGGCTCGGAAGCATGGGGCCACTATCGAGATGGAGATAGGTCTCTTCTTTCTCGCCTGCCCAGGACGTATTGTTGGCATCACTGGAACTCGCGGCAAAACGACGACGACCACGCTTCTTTATAATATTCTGCGAGATAGCGGCGCACATACCGTGCTGGGCGGCAATGTCGCCGGTGTCGAAACGCTCTCCCTGTTGCCGCAAATTACACCGGAAACGCTGGTGGTGCTGGAACTATCAAGCTGGCAGCTTGAGGGATTAGTTCCCCATGTCGTCAGCCCATCCGTTGCTGTGATGACAAATGTCTATCCTGATCACCTCAATACCTACGACGGTATGGAGGATTACGCAGCTGCGAAGGCCAATATTTTTCGCTTTCAACATGCTGACGATATCGCCGTCTTCAATTACGATAATCCGTGGACGCGCCGTTTTGGTGAG
>DATGGW010000175.1:0-10118 GCA_035308345.1 Ktedonobacteraceae bacterium
AGCATTTGAGTTCCCTGGCACCCAAGGCGGAACGAGCGCAATTGCTGCGCGTGCCAGGTATCGGCCCTGTCGGCGCCGATGCTATTTTGCGCGCGCGCCGCCTGGGTCGTCTCACCGAACTCACGCATCTACGGAAGTTGAACATTCACGCATCGGAACAAGCCGCGCCTTTTATCCTGCTGGATGGTCATAGGCCAGTAACACAGATAAGCCTGTTCCAATAAACTTGCCGGGCGCACTTCAAACTCTACAGTTCACCCTGATAAACCTTGACATCATAACATAAATTCTGCTATATTTTATATCGTAACACGACATGAACGAGAAGAGGTGCCGATGGATGCAAACCATGAAATATCTCAAGGCGAATATCAGGCGCTGGCCGAATTTCGTTACCAACTGCGCCGTTTCCTACATTTTAGCGAACAGGCGGCGCGGGCCGTTGGACTCGAACCCCAGCAGCATCAGTTGCTCCTTACCCTCAAAGGACTACCTGAGCAGCGCATGGCCACTGTTGGTGAGCTGGCTGAACGCTTAAAGATTCAGCACCATAGTGCGGTTGAACTGATTGATCGTATGATGGAAAGAGATCTCTTAGAACGATCTCGCGATGAGAATGATCAGCGGCGGGTAATCATCAGCCTTACCCCAAATGGGGATAAAGTGTTGCGCAGGCTATCATTGCTACATCATGCGGAACTGCGCACAACAGGACCTGCTCTTGTGCGCACTTTGAAAGCTCTTATTTCTGATGAAAATAGCAATGGTACGAGGAGCAACTAACTTGGTCGCATTATTCTCTAGTCTGTGGAGTAAACTAAAGCATTCGGTAAGTGGCCTCGGCAATCACGAAGACCTGGGCAAACTGGGGGATTTCACTACTGCTCCCCGTGTCATACTCATCTCCCTAATGGCTATTATTATAGGTGTTTTAAGCGCATTCGTGGCACTGATTCTGCTCAGGCTTATCGGTTTATTTACCAACCTCTTTTTCTTCCAGCGCTGGGGTACTGTGCTCGTCTCACCGGCGGGCAATCACCTGGGCGTCTTTGAAATTTTAGTGCCTGTCATCGGCGCAGTGATCATCGGCCTGATGGCGCGCTATGGCTCGGAGCGCATTCGAGGACACGGTATTCCTGAAGCAATCGAAGCCATACTCATCAATGGCAGCCGTATAGAGCCAAAAGTCGCTTTTTGGAAACCTCTATCTTCTGCCCTCTCGATTGGCACTGGTGGCCCCTTTGGCGCTGAAGGTCCCATAATAATGACGGGAGGCGCTTTCGGCTCGCTGATCGCTCAATTTTTCAACCTCTCCAGTTCCGAGCGTAGAACTCTGCTTGTGGCGGGTGCAGCCGGTGGTATGTCCGCGACCTTCGCTTCCCCAGTAGCTGCGGTCCTGCTGGCAGTCGAGTTGTTGCTCTTCGAGTGGAAGCCGCGCAGCCTGGTGCCGGTAGCGCTGGCGAGCGCCACGGCCGATATCGTGAGGCGTTACATCATTGGCATGGGGCCGTTATTTCCAACTCTGCCACATCCTGCATTTATTGGACCGGTTGGCATACTTGGCTGCGTGCTGGTAGGTTTGCTGGCAGGTGCGCTCTCTGCGCTGCTGACGGTGATGGTCTATGCCAGTGAAGACGCCTTCCGGCGCTTGCCTATCCATTGGATGTGGTGGCCCGCCATTGGAGGCCTGGTAATTGGCATAGGCGGTTTGATCTTTCCACAGGCTCTAGGTGTAGGCTACGATACGATCGCTGCGCTGCTGCGGGGCAATATAACAATCCAGGTGATGCTGGGCGTCCTGCTGGTCAAATCAATAATCTGGTCGGTTTCACTTGGCTCCGGCACATCGGGAGGTGTACTGGCGCCGCTCTTAATGATGGGTGGCGCGCTCGGCGGGCTGGAAGCTACCTTCCTGCCCAATCTGGGTCCAGGATTCTGGGAGCTGGTCAGTATGGGAGCTATCCTGGGCGGTACCATGCGCTCACCCTTTACCGGCATTATCTTCACGCTTGAACTCACTCACGATGTCAATATGCTCTTGCCTCTCCTGATTGCTGGCGTCATTGCTCATGGATTTACGGTGCTCGTCATGCGCCGCTCGATCCTGACCGAGAAAGTCAGCCGGCGTGGCTACCACCTGAGCAGAGAGTATGCCGTCGATCCGCTTGAGATCATCTTTGTACGCGAGGTCATGCGCACTAATATTGTTGCCCTGTCAGACAAGATTTCCCGCGAAGACCTGACTCGCCTGCTCCTCAACACCCACGAGCAGGGTAAATATACCCAGCAACTCTACCCGGTATTAGATACCGAGAAGCATATGAAAGGCGTGGTGACTCGTAAGGACCTGCGGCGCCTCCAACATGGAATCACCATGAAGACCGCCGAGCTTGATGGAGATGGAGGCAATGCGGCACTCGCGGATAGCAGCAATGATAACCATGCCGAGGAGATGCCTCTGGAATTATTACATATCAAGCCGGTAGTGGCTTACCCGGACGAACCGTTGCGTATCGCGGTGTATCGTATGGCTGAGTCAGGCTTCACCCGCCTGCCGGTTGTCGAGCGTGACAACCCGGGCAAACTGGTGGGTATGGTTTCACTGAATGACCTGCTGAAAGCCAGGGTGCGCAGTCTTGATGACGAGCGTCACCGCGAACGAGTACTGCACCTGCGTTTGCTTGCTCCACGGCATACTGAAGACCGTAGCAGGAATAAAATAGAAGAACATTAAGTAGGTAGCGCTTCAAACTGCTCAGTGAATCACTGCTCGCATTGAATGCGACGCGGCTGGATAGTCTCTACAGGCTGATCGAACAATCCGGTCTGATCCAGGCGAAAAAGCTGCTCAAAATCGGCGGGCGCGAAGGCTTTGCGCAGGCGAGCGGCATAAGAGGCGACCAGCACATTGAGATAGTGTTCAACGTCATATTGCGAAGCGCCATCCTGTCTATTGCCGCTTTGTGTGCGGCTCTCATCGATGGTTGTATCCTGCGATGCTTCCGGCAGCCAGACATAGGCTTTACCACGGGCGCGATAGAATCGCACCCGCTCGCCCGGGAACCAGCGTGCGCGTCCCGAAGCCAACAGAGCTTCGTATTGTGGCTCAGGATGTGACGCGCGCGATTTCATGTAGGTTTCAGGAGTCTTGGTGAGGCGCACGCGCGTTCCCATGTCTGAGGCAGGCAGAGCGCAGCCGCGAATGGTCGCCACCGTTTCGAGAAAGACAGCACGCAGGCCGGGTATATCGTTGGTGAGCAGGCACATGAGCGCCTGGTGCAGGAAGCGTTCCCCAAACGGCTCTGAGCGGCTGGAGCGCAGCGCCACGCCGCGCACAATCAATTGCCCATTGTAGGTTAGCAGAGCATAGTTTTTGACTTCGTGACTGAACATGGCCCGATAGCGCCCCTCATACTCAAGTCGAATACCCCGTGGTAAATCTGCGCCGACTTCCGCTACCAGTTCGCGCTCCTGATCCTCCGTCCAATTGGTGGGAACGGCAAAATAAACGCCATCGGTATCGGCTTCAATCAGCGCAATGCCGCGCCCGCGCAGCGCATCAACTACTTGTGTGAGTATGGCACGCCCGCGCCTGGTCACCTCACCGGCGGCGTGGTTATCGGCGAAGAGCGCCATCGAGCCAGCGCCCATATAGCCATAGGCAGAGTTGACCAGGATCTTCATGGCGGCCTGGGTAGCCTCGTGATGGTTAGCTTCCACCGAACCTGGTTGAGCGGCCCTGGCGGCTGCCTTGTGCGCCAGCCGCAAATCTGTCAGCCTGGCCAGGATGCTGAGCAGGACGCCCAGGCGGTCGCAGGCCGGGCCAATCTGGAAAGTGCGCATGAGCGAGGGATACAGCGAGGCGACATCGGTCTTCACCACGTGTTCTGCTACGCCTTCTGCGAAGAGATGCACCGCGCCACCCTCGTGCAATCCCTCCTCGATTGTTTGAGCAGCGCTCTGTCGAGGCAGGGCGGCCCCTGAACGCAAATAGGCGCGCACCAGCATCGGTTCCAGGATGCCCATAGCCGGGCCAGCCGAGGCCAGGCGCTCATAACGGCGCGGGGCCATACTCGCCAGGGCGAATGGCGCGCCGAGCAGACGCCGCGAAAGCCCATCAACCTCCATGACATCATCCAACGCATAGCGGCGCACACGCGCAGCATCACGGCGATAAGTATCATAAATAGCGGCCCCCTCCAGGTAGACCCGGTCTGGTGAGGCGATGCCGAAGTAGCGGGCAACATCCTTTAGTCCGTGCCCAGGCATATCACGCACCACGAAGTCATGACGACGCACCGCGTCCAGCGTATCGATCAACTCGCGCCCGGCTACACTGTAGCGCACACGCTTACGCGCCACTGGCCCGATAGCTAACGTCTCCTCGCGCCGCTCAAGTAGCAGCGGACCGCCTGCGCGCCCAATACGCAGGGGGATTTTATGCACCTGCGCGCGCTGCTCCAGAAAAGGTAAATCGAAACCAAAAAGATTATGATTCTCGATCACATCCGCGTCGCGTTCGCGAATCAGCGCGCACAGGTCAGCAATCATGCGCGCCTCATCTTCCGCCTGTGGAGCTTCCAGTGTCTTTGCGAAACCGCGACTATCGCGCAGCGCGATCATGAAGATACGACCCATATGAGGATCAAGCGAAGTAGTTTCCAGGTCAAATTGCAGGCGATGCAAGTCTTCATAACTCAAGCCTCGGAAATAGACACGCCCGCTAGACATGAGGTATTGTTCAACGGGGCCGACCAGGTAATATTCGTCCTGCAGCTCATTAATGCTCGTCACCTTCCGCTGCAAGCGTTGTGATGCGCCGCGCAGTAGTTCGCGCTCTAGCCATCGCCCATCGGGGGCAGAGATCAGATAACGATAGGTTCCGGGAGCGCCCTCCAATTCGCGATAGGCAATGCTGGTGGTGCGAACTTCCAACGCGGTATGAGAGGTCAGGGATGCGCCCAGATGCGTGAGATCATCCAGAGCGGCGGCAAAAACCCAGGGACGATAGCGTTCCCTGGTACAGGTGACGCGCTCGCCCTCACGCCTCCAGATAATAGCCTCGCCCGCGCGGTTTGCCCAGACGGAGACAATACCCGGTGTGGCATCCCAGCCGAAGAGATATTCATCTTCAATCCTGGTAGGCGCGAAGTCCGCGTGTTGCATATTACTCCAGCTTCTGGCTCGTCTAAGAACATCTATTCAAGTGTACCATCAATTATACTTTCGCGGCAAGCTGAGGGCTTGACAGAACGGCTGGACAGGAGTACTTTAATCCTTATTCCTGCACAGGGAGCCATATAAATGGTTTCCCGTCCATGAATGACGCTCTAGCCTTAATTTAGGCGGTTATGATACCGTCTTTGCTGCTTGAAGAAACCTATTTAGAGGGAAGCGCAATCATGAAACCTCCACGTTTTCACTACTGCTCGCCGCGCATCCTCGACGAGGCGCTCACCTTGCTTGACCAGTATGGCGAAGATATCAAGGTACTGGCAGGCGGTCAAAGCTTTGTGCCACTGCTCAATATGCGTCTTGCCGCGCCTGCCTACATTGTTGACATCAATCATATCTCCGAGCTGCATTACTTCGAGACCGAAGATGGCTACCTGGCTATCGGCGCCATTGCCCGCCAGCGCCAGATCGAACGTTCGCTGCTTGTGCAGGAGAAACATCCGCTGCTGATTGAGGCCATCAAGCATATCGGGCATATGCAAATACGTAATCGCGGCACAGTGGTGGGCAGCATTGCCCATGCCGACCCCGCTGCCGAGCTTCCTGCGCTGCTGACCTGTCTCAATGGTGAGGTGCTGGCACAAAGTATGCACGGTGAGCGCGTAATAAAAGCTGAAGAATTTTTCACCGGCTATCTTACCACATCCCTCGAAGCAGGCGAGATGCTGACGGAGGTGCGTTTCCCCTGGATATCACCGCAGGCTGGCTGGTCATTTATAGAGTTCGCGCGTCGATCAGGAGATTATGCTCTGGTTGGCGCGATGGCAGTGTTAACTCCCGCGCTTGATGACACCTGCATGTCCGCCAATATTGCCTATCTCGGCGTGGCAGGCTCCCCAATGCGCGCCCATGGCGTCGAGAAAATACTGGTGGGGACAAAACTCGACGCGCAAACGCTGGAAGATGCCGCCGGGGCCGCGCGCGATATTGTGAGCGATGATATGCAGGATGTCCACGCCACCGTCGAATATCGCCGCGAACTGGCTTCCGAAATGACCAGGCGAGTATTGAAACAGGCCTGGGAGCGGCGTGAACGACAGGAAGGAGCGCAATAATGCAAGAACGCGATGATGATTTTTCCCTCTGTGTCGAAGAGTGCGAGATAGCTGTGACGGTCAATGGGAATCGCTATGAACGAAGCGTACCGGTGCGGCTGCTGCTCTCAGATTTTTTGCGCCATGAACTGCACCTGACCGGCACGCACGTCGGCTGCGAGCATGGCGTGTGCGGCTGCTGTACGGTGCTCTTCAATGGCGAGGCAACACGCTCCTGTCTGATGTTTGCGGTGCAGGCGGATGGCATGGCAATTACTACCATCGAAGGCATGGCGGGCGTCAACAGCGAACTACACCCCATCCAGCAGGCATTTCGCGAGAAACACGGTCTGCAGTGCGGTTTTTGCACACCAGGCATCATCATGACCGTGCATGCCATGCTGCATGAACATCCCGACCCGACCGAGGATGAGATTCGTCATGAACTCTCCGGGAATATTTGTCGCTGCACCGGCTATCAGAACATTGTGGAAGCGGTAAAACTGGCCGCCGAACGCTTGCGCGCGCCGCAGATGGAGGTGGAGTGATGGCCACCCGCTACTTTGGCGCTCCAGTGCAGCGCCTGGAAGACCCACGTTTGCTGCGCGGGAAGGGCAATTATGTTGACGATATCGATTTGCCCGAAATGCTGCATGCCGCCGTTTTGCGCAGCACACATGCGCGCGCGCGCATTGTGCATATCGACGCCGGCGCAGCCCAGGCTTTGCCGGGTGTGCGGCTGGTGCTGACAGCAAATGACCTGGGCGAGCTGCTGGAACCGTCGCCACTGCTGGTGCCGCATGCCGCCCTGACGCAGCCGCGCACGCAGCTTCCCCTGGCGCGCGACGAAGTGCGCTATGTCGGGGAAGCGGTAGCGTTCGTGGTTGCAGATAACCGCTACATCGCTGAAGATGCGCTTGACCTGATCGATGTCGAGTACGAACCAATGCCGGTCGTGCATAGTCTCGCTGTCGCGGCTGAGCAGGGTGGGCCGCTGGTGCATGCGGATGTGCCCGGCAACGCGGCCGCGCAGCTTGCGCAGACCGTTGGCGACCCTGACAGCGTCTTTGCAAGCGCGCCGCATGTCATACACGAAACAATCCTCATGGATCGCGGCGCGGCCATGCCCATGGAGTGTCGCGGCGTACTTGCTCGCTGGGATGCGCACGAAAGTATGTTGACCTGCTGGATATCAACACAGGGACCTCTCCCCATTCGCAATGGCCTGGCCGCGATTTTTCACCTTCCCGAACACAAGGTGCGCGTTATCGCGCCTGATGTGGGCGGCGGCTTTGGCACCAAAATCATGATGTTCTATCCAGAGGAGATACTGACGCCCCTGGCTGCCATCCAACTGGGCAGACCCGTCAAATGGATCGAAGACAGGCGCGAACATTTTATCTCCGCGAACCAGGAACGCAGTCAGCTGCACGAAGTTGAGTACGCCTTTGATGATGCAGGCATTTTGTTGGCCGTGCGCGATACCTTTCTGCACGATACAGGGGCCTACACTCCCTACGGCATTATCATCCCCATCATCACTGCCTGCACGCTGCCCGGCCCCTATCGACTCAGGCACTATGCCAGCGAATTCACCGTCCTGTATACCAATAAAGTCCCTGTCAGTCCATACCGGGGCGCGGGCAGACCGCACGCAGTGTTTGTGATGGAGCGCATCATGGACCGTATCGCCCAGGAGTTGAAGCTGGACAGGCTGGAAGTGCGCTCGCGCAATTTTATTCAGCCGGATGAGTTTCCCTGGGATGTGGGCCTCAATTATCAGGATGGTGGGCCGACAAAATATGATAGCGGCAACTACCAGGCGGGGCTGGATAAACTCAAAGCGCTGCTGGATTATGATAATTTCCCGGTGTTGCAAGCCGAGGCGCGTAAACAAGGACGTTACCTGGGTATCGGCGTCGGTTGTTACGTCGAGGGGACAGGCATCGGCCCTTACGAGGGCGCCATGGTGCGCGTAGAGTCGGATGGACGAGTCTTTGCCGCCACCGGCGTGACAACGCAGGGCCAGGCGCACGCCACAACCTTCGCGCAAATCGTAGCCGATCAACTGGGTGTCAGGCCGGAAGACGTACTGGTAACAACCGGGGACACTCAAGCGTTTAACTGGGGCGTCGGCACCTATGCCAGCCGCGCTGCCACCATTGCGGGTTCGGCCATGCACCTGGCAGCCGTCAAGGTGCGCGAAAAAGCCAGACAGGTGGCGGCTGATCTGTTCGAGGCATCGCCTGATGACATCGAACTGGCGGATGGCAAAGTCTTTGTCAGGGACGCGCCGCACCGCGCATTGACGCTGGGCCAGGTGGCTATCTCCGCCAATCCACTGCGCTATGCCTACGGGGAGAATGCGCGCAAGCTGATGACCATGAAACTGGCCGGGACGCGCCCAGGTCCAGCGCTGCCAGAAGAACGCGGCAGTCCGGGCCTGGAAGCCAGCGCATTCTATAGCCCGCCGCATGGGAGTTTCGCCAGCGGTGTGCATGGCGCAATCATCGAGGTTGATCCCACTACAGGCAATGTGACCTTTATGAAGTACGCGGCTGTGCATGACTGCGGGCGCGTAATCAACCCTGTCATCGTGGAGGGACAGGTGCATGGCGGCGTGGCGCAGGGCATCGGAGGAGCGTTCTTTGAACGCCTGGTGTATGATGAAGAGGGACAGATCATCAATGCCAGCTTCATGGATTACCTGCTGCCCACTGCGGCCGAGGTGCCGCCGCTGCTGGTCGATCACGTTGAGACGCCATCGCCTTTGAACCCGCTGGGAGTGAAGGGCGCCGGCGAGGCTGGTGTCATTCCCGTTCCCGCGCTGTTTGCTTCGGCGATTGATGATGCGCTGTCACCTTTTGGCATACGCATCCGTGAAATGCCGCTGCATCCCTGTCGCCTGTATGAACTACTGCATGAAGCTCAACAGTGAACTGCCAGGCGGCCAACTTACCCATATTTGCTATCGGTTAGACTTTCAAGCGCCAGTATGCAATACTCGATGCAATTGAACAATGCTGGGGGAACTTGAGGAAGAAAGTGGTACTCTTCTACACCTTACTGGTATAGATAAACTGGCGACATAACTGCGATGTGTAATGCCGGTACTTGATGGAGGTAGGCTATGTCCTCAATGTATCCACCGACCGGTGGACAAATTGTATATTGCTGCGCGCGCTGCGGACTTCCACTTCTGCCGGATGTGCCGGTATGTAGAAATTGTGGCTGGTATAACGCTTTGCCGCCTCCATCTTTTGCGAACGACGCTTACGCCGCCCCTGCTCAGAATCAGCAGCCGATTGCAAACAACGGTTATGGCATGCCTGGCCAAATTCAACAGCCAGGCTATAATGCATTTGCGAACGCGCAGCCTGGCATGTATTATGCTCCACCTACGGCGGCTGCGAATATGTATCAACCCGCTGTGAATGGCTTTGCGCCCGGAGACTATTACCAGCCACAACAGCTAAAACGCGGCCCCAATATTGGTTTGATAGCGCTGGTAGTCATCCTCGTCTTGATAGTTATCGGCGGCGGCAGTATTGCCGGCTATTTTTTTCTGATTAAAAATACTAACCAGGGCAATGCTACCACTACTTCCACCGTCGCAATTACCACTCCCTCGGTTAAGCCGCTTTTCAGTGACTCCTTCGCGAATAATGCCACCGGGTGGGACCTCACAAGCAGTCCCGGTAATTATTCGGTAAGCGTCGGAGGGAGCCAGATGCTGCTCGAAGATGATAATAATAAGCTGCTCTGGGATATTCTCCCTGGTCAAACTTTCGCCGATTTCCGATTGGATGTTGACGCAAAACTGACCAAAGGAGATCCCGGTAACGGCTA
>DATGGW010000176.1:0-29027 GCA_035308345.1 Ktedonobacteraceae bacterium
GCCATATTGAGCGCGGCCCGGATGGCAATATCGAATTTCTCTCCCGCTATTTGCTGCTCAGGATCTACGGTCACGCTGTAGCGCATCGCGCCGACATGCTCATCGGCCAGGCTGGCGAAGCGCTCGCTGGCAATGTACAGACGCACGCCACGGGGACTTTCCCAATGCACCTCACGATGCAACACCCCGCGCTGCATATCAAGCACGCGCCGATAACGAATTAACTTGCCCTGGTCAAGACGAAAACGCTCGCCATTCACAAACAACTCAATCTGCAGCCAATCAGGCACATTTGCCAGTTCTTCTTTGACTACCGCGATACTATCAAACACTCCATATAATAAGGTAGCGGGTGTGGTATAGGGATAGCCTTCCTCGAAGGAGCCACGAGTGCCGAAATAGCCATTACCGATAGTGCAAACTGTTTCTTGACTGCGAAGTTTGTCAGCATCAAATACTTCTTCAGAAATTCGCCAAGTAGGAATGCTATAGGGCATTTCATTTCTTGGCTTCGGCGTATCCGCTGATTTGATCTGATCCTTGTTTGCGTCTCTTGAGCCAATTTCACGCTTCGGGATTTCTGTCGATTTGATCTCGCATTCAATAGTGACCTCCGTGATGGGCACTCCCCCTCGATTGATCATCGTAATGTGTATCTCGCCAGCCATCTGTCCCTGCGCAGCAGTGAGTAAGAAGGCAGCGGGACCGTAAGTTCCTCCAAAGCGATGTACTACCACCAATGGCTGACCTACAGGCTCATAGCTAAAGAGAGGCATCGTATCGATACTGAAGTATACAGGAAATTCTTCATCATCATACGGCCAGGCATCGGGATTAGTTGTCACTCGCAAATCAATGGTCATGAGATAGGACTGACCTGCCTGCGCTTCGCGAGGGTAATTAATAACGGGCTTTAACGCGATCTGACGTTGCTCTTTAATACTCATGTTTCTTTTTCCCCCTTTCCAGCAATATCTAATCGCAGCCATAGCAGCGGATTGCCATAATAGACATACATGAAGGCGGAGACGAAGTTATCATCCACACGCTTTTTCTCTATCATCTTACCAACTGCTTCAGCCCGGAGCTGTCGTAACACTTCAGCGATCTGTATCCCATTTGAACCTGAGGATGCAGCACTTAATATCCGCTTGATAATCATGGAGGCATAGCCGGGTGCGACAGGCCCAAGCGTACCAATAAAGCTACTAGCCAGGCGAGCTAGCATTGCATCCATTTGACCGCCGTGATTCTTTTTTAGAACTGCAGATTTATAGGCATTCACGAAGACTACAGGTCGTTTATCCGAATGCTCTCTTAACTCTCCTAATTTGAGAGCTTTGAGGTGCTCGGAAAGTAGGCGCTGCAGATCTAGAGTTGAGTCTTTATAACCGTAACTAGCCAGATATATTAGACCAATTCCATCAAGTGTTTCTAAATTTACCAAGTACTGCTGCAGCTCGTTCAAATAGCTATGGAATGTTACTTTAACTTTTTTTAGCGTCTCCTGTTCAAGGTAACCACCTTCTATTCTCGACTCTTCATTATCTAGATAGGCAATGACAGAACCACGGCGCGCCTCGTTACCAACTTTCAGCACCCGCAATTTCCCATAAAATTTTACCTCTTTCCAGCGTGCAACTATCGCAAGGGCACCAAGATAGCTGTTATGATCCAGTGCTAATATCTCCCACGGAATTTCCGAGTCTTTATGATCGGCAATCACTACACAGAGTTTTTCCCGATGTATCTTGAGCAATCGATCAAACCATTCAAGCAGTTTAGAGGGGCCACAGCGTGAGAACTCTTGAATGGTGTCAATCAGATCTTCTGATAGGTCAAACTCCGGTTTCTCCATAAAGTCTGCGAGCCTGGGAACTTCCCAGCCAATGGTGTCGTCCAGTAGCGAGTGACCCCGGTAATCCCATCCACGCAGGCATAGTTTCTCATCATTCTCTCGCTCAACATAAAGCATAGCTACGTGCTCGGGTAAGGGTTTATCAAGCTCGACTGTTGCTTCTTCCATCAATCTTACATCCGTAGGCGAATGTGTCCCTTCTAAACTACCCCGCATGACTGTGGCAGGTTTCGGCTGTTCAGAACCAATTCGTTCGTAGTATACCCAACCAAACTCTATCTCGACTCTTGGACATTCCTCCGGAACAGTAAATTCGAATTCCTTATCAAAAGATGAAACGGTGTCCTTCGAAACAGTGCAACGCTCGTCAAGATGTATCGTGCTCTCCGTGCATATCAGTCGAAACTCGACGTCTGAGTTAATTATTATGCCTTCCTGCTTAGCATATTTACCAAGGTATCTGTTCGGACTCGCGGAGACCCGCACCTTGTAAATTCTACCCGGTTCGATTGTTCGTGTATTTTTCTCTCTAATAGGCAGGACCGTTTCAGACTGATTACCTTTAAAAAGCGTGTCTACCAACTCCAAATCGAAGTAAACAACTCTGGGCAAGGATACTTCCATCTTTTGAGTTACATCGGTGATTTCGACGCTACTTTCGCCGCTTCCGCTGGCGGCAATACTTTGGATATAACGTATTGTGTCAGTCACAGCGATTCCTCCACAACATCTTCATTGCGTCGGATATTTATAATCTGAGCGCCTAGCGTTCTAGCCAGCGTTAACGGTAGTTCAGAGTAATGCGCAGGTTGTGGGTTTAACAACACTGTCTGCACATCCTTCAAGTTGCTTATATGCTGAGCTATTTGTAGAGCATCCTCAATGCCCTCGCAGCTTATCTGTCCAGTAATGTTCCCATTCCGACTGGCCTCAAGTGGCACATTGCCACGGCCATCGCTGATCACAATCAATAAAGCTTGCTCGATAGCGCTGCGTCCTTGCTGCAAAGCATGCTGAACGGTACGTAACGCCAAATCAAGCCCATGCGCCAATGGTGTAGCTTTGCCTGGTTTTTCCCCTAAACAGGCCGCGATACCTGGTACCAAAATGCTGCGTGCATTCACTAGTTGAGCTCGGTATTCATGGAAGGCACTTGCCATTCCGACTTGAACAATACTGATGGAGGCTCGTTCAATATAGGCCCAACTGAGATATGGACGTAGTGCCCGCTGCCAATCACAATCATGCATGCTCGTATAATCAAGCAGGAGCAGCAGCATTTGCTCTGCTACGGGCTCATGTCGATAGGAACGCAGGTCAGTTGCAGACAACACAAGCCTATGGTTATCTACCTGACGATGTTTATGCCGAATAGGTTGAAAAGGAGCAGCAGCAAGGAGAGTATGTACCGGGGCAAGGTCGATGAATCTATTGGATCGCTCTACTCCTATCACCGGGCCACGACCCGTCCTGGTCGCAGAATTTCGAAACAAAGGGAGGCGGAGTGATGCAAACTCACGCTCAATAGAAGCACTATCCTCTGGATAGGGATTGGCAGGTAACAATACCTTGTCCACAACGACCATCTGGCCCGGCTCATAAATCGGTACAGCTTGAAATTCGGATGGCTCCCCTTCAGAGTCGTGTGCAACAGAGCTAGAGCCGAATGCCTTTAACTCTGGAGGATATTGGATTTGGAGATCATTCGACTCCACAGTGGAAGGATTAGGTATCTGACCTTCTTGAGCTTGTTCATGCTCATCCGTTTGTCGAGTTTCTGGGACCAATCCTATTAAGCGAGCGGCGGAATCAACGTGGGATGCTGCTACTTGACTTTTCCCGGCGAGTCGAGCTATTGCCTGAGCCAGGTGAGCAAGCGTTATCTCACGACGAGGAGAATGTGAACCAGAGGTATAGTGAAGTACACGAGTTATAGCATCGTAAGAGGCTGTAGGCATGAATTGTGCGGCCCTAGAGATTTGATCTTTCACATCCGATGGTAGGGAAACCATAGTAGTGCTTTCTGGAAGCTCGGCATTCAGTAGTCGATGCAGTAGCCCGGCTACCGTGTGCAACTGATGCGAACCTGGCCACTGCAATCTGAGAGTGAAACGGTCAAGGAGATGAGGTGAAATTGCTCCTACCCGGTCTCTTGGGCAACTGGCCAGCCAGCATATATCCGGCTGCCAAATTTCATCCTGTCCGTAGCGTTCTAAGTGGGCAACGTCCGCTCCGACTAGCATTACACAGGCACGAGCCGCCGCCGAACTTAACCTGGTCAAATCGGGTATCAATACCAGCCGTAGGCGTTGTTCATCTTCTCGAGAATCATTTCCTAAATTGGCTAACTGCCCTCTATGCCATACTACTGATGCGCCGATTTTATCATATCTTATCACCGTACTCCCCCATAAATCATCATCCAGTTCTGAACTCCCCAGGTTTACCTGCTTCACTTCCCTACCCGTCGCGCATTCCAGCATCTGAGCAAGACGACGCGCAGTCATTTCGAGCTCTCCATAGGGTGCATCAAAAATGAGTATGCTTCGTAGACCTCGAGTAATAGCGGCACACGCCAGACCATTTGAGACTGAATCAGTTAATGCGACTTCAGGATGAAACATCGTGTAGCAATTCTTCTAAACGGTTAGATTCCGCCTTAGTCCACAATATACGGTTGAGTTGTTTTGCTTCGGGACGACGGTGCTGAAGTACAAACGGTGCTACTTTTTTAACATGCTCAAGATTGACGCGTTTATATCCCTCACGTGCGGCATAGGCTCGAGCAGCAAAGGCCATCTGATAATCACCCCGATGCCCTTCGGTCTGGAATGCACTCGTCACTTTGATACATACCTCCGCGATGTTGTCCGATACTCTAACACCATAAAAGTTATGACGTGCTTCCTCAAGTTTTGCCCTATGTCGCTTCAAGTCTCCATATGCAGCCTCTAGTAATGTTTCTTCTTCCTGCCCGTTGCGCCTTCTAAAGATCGCCTCATCAAAGTCAAGTACTGTTTGGAGGATCTTTATACGGTTTTCTCGTTCTATCTCCGCCGCTACCTGAACCAAAAGACCGAAACGATCAAGTAATTGTGGTCTTAAACCACCTTCCTCTGGGTTCATAGTTCCAACTAATGTGAACCGAATCCGCTTCTGTTCATCTTTCCCCTCTCGCTGGACCACCAGAACACCTGTGGAAGTTACATCAAGAATGATGTTCACGATGTGATCATCTAATAAATTGACTTCGTCTATGTAGAGTAGCTTCTTGTCGGCTTCCTCTAAGAGGCCTTCCTGCCACATCGGTTCAGCTTTCATCAAAGCGTCAATATTCCAACCACCTACCACACGATCCTCAGTGGCATTGATGGGTATGGTGACTGGCAAATGCTCATACATCATCTTGGCAAAGGCACGTACGGTAGTCGATTTCCCCGTTCCCGGTTCACCACTGATCAGGACCCCGCCGATACTGGGAGCTATATACGCTAATTCAAGCGCTAACTTCAATTGCTCTTGACCGACTATGCACGTGTAAGGCAAAATAGGAATATCGGTGTCTTCGTTCATGCTTATCCCTTCTTCATCTTTCTATGGCATCTTGAGGCTGAGTTCAGTACTTGATTTCACTGAGATCGCGTCGATCTTCGATACTAATTTGATTAATGCTTTTCCTAGAGAACAGTTCCACATAATTCATCCAGATAGAGATGGCCATTTCTTCCCAACCTTAGTTCTAAGCGCAGCCATAATAATCGACCGATCATTGCTCTTGCGACGAAGGCAGTTCGCTTCTACAAGCGCATCCTCAATACCGTTCTTAAAATAGCAGGTGCATCTGCTGGATGAAACTACATGGAAGTAGTCGTTAAGATAGTCATTGATAGGACTTGTATTGCGCCACAATTACAGCTACAATAGCGTACGAATAAGGTTAAGTATAGAACAGATTGACTTCATTAGCAATATTGAATACTGTAGAGTTACCAATACTTTAACTTGTTCTTGATGACTCTACGGGAACAGGCAATCGAACACTATATAATGGTGGTTGGCTGACTGCTGATAGAAATTGGCGACCATGAAAAGCGTGCAGACCATGAAGATCGAGCTAAGCACATTGCTAAGGAATTACGCAGAATCTCCTGATAAAAGGACAATAATGAATTCCACCCATTAGCTATGTTGATTTGAAAGAGAGGAGCACTTCGATAATGAATCATCCTGCCGATAGCACTCTTGATGCATCACGAACCTTCAACTTATGGGAGCAGAGCAGACAAAGTCTGCGCAGATTCTTTCAGCAACCCCTCGTCAAAAAATCGGTTGATGCACTTGTACCCGGTGTATTAGCGGCGGTCTTGTTCCCTATCTTTGGGCCGATAGTGGCCGCACCGACAGCAGTAATGGCCATCCAGAACAGTTTGAAATTGATAGGGATTTCTTTGAGTGCAACAACCATCGATAAGCTACTTAACCCTCTTAAAGGTAAGCAAATAGAGGAGATTGATATTCTGGACGCTTTACAAGAAGTATTACCAAAAGATCAGCAGATCAATGACGAAGCGGCGAAAGCACTTGTGACAATTGCACCTGAAGTAAAAGAAGCGGCGCTACAGAATAAGAGGATCGACCAGAAGTGGCTGTCAGAGAATCTGGCTGCGAATCTACAGGCGCAGGGGGGAACGATGGCGATAGTTGCCCCCAAAGTGGAAGAGCTTATTCAGCTAGACGACGAACAGATGCGAGAAGCTATAAAAAGGGCCTTGGTGAATTGGTCCCACATCACGCAGACGATCACTGTGAGTGGGGAGGGTGAAGTGAGCAAATCTCCGCAGAGCATCAAGGCACGGGATGGAGATTTGTATCAGGGTATCTCCGCTACTGGCAAGGGCAAAGTCACGGAGTCCCCACAGAGCATCGATCTCTCCTAATCTCCCACCCTGGCTTCGAAAGCTGATCGCTCTCTAGTGGGAATGTCTGGGCTGTAGGATTTTATGCCAACAAGGGCATTTCCTATAAGCTTATTGAACAGTGGAACGGTATAACGTTGAAAATCGCTTCCACTTCTAACATCAATGGGATTCTTCAAGGAATAGGACAGTGCCGGGTACAGGCCAACTTTGGGCTGTGGGAACATATAGAAATAACGGTACCCCACAGGCGCTTATCGAGTTCTATTGTTAGAGAGAGCGAATGAATTTTCGTGCCATGCAGTGCAGGATATTGGCAAGTATGCTCTTTCATTGGTCAACCCCCAAATTTTGCGGTATGATTATTTCTAGCTAACCTGAGTCAGCAAGAGCGTCACCTTTGCCGTTAAAAGAGTGTTATAGGAATATATGGACATGCGTATTGCAATCATATCTGATATTCACGGCAACCTTACCGCACTAGAAGCGGTTCTACAAGACCTGGACAACCAGCAGCCAGCGGTAGATCAACTTGTCATCGCGGGCGATCTCTGTCTCAATGGCCCACACCCGCGACAGGTGTTGGAGCGCGTGCAATCTCTGAATTGCCCCGTTATCCAGGGCAACACCGACTTTGAAATTGTCACCCAAGCGCCTGATAAAAGCGAAAAGAAGCGCACCACGGTAGGCTGGACGCGCGAACAAATCGGGCAACACGGCATTGATTATCTGGCGTCCCTGCCTTTTTCGCACCAAATCTCCAACTCCCAAGGCAGCAATCTGCTTATCGTGCATGCCAACCCGCTCAACCTGGAAGATGCCATCTTCCCTAATGCTGAGGACAGCGTGTTGGAGCACCTCCTGGGTAGGCTGGACTTTCACACCACCGGCGCGTTGGCCTTTGGACACCTGCACATAGCATATTCACGCCGGTGGCGAAATCTGTTATTAGTCGATGTTGGCAGCTGCGGCTTACCGCGCGATGAAGACCACCGCGCCTCCTATGCCATCCTGAGCCGGCAAGACCAGCGCTGGCAGGCCGAAATACGGCGCGTACCCTACGACTTACAGTCAGTCGTCAAGCAAATAAAAGCTTGCGGCATGCCCAACCCTGAGAAGCGCATCAAAGTGTTGCAGGAAGCCCGCTATTAAAAAAAATCCAGGTATCCATTAATGGATACCTGGTTTCGCATTCGCGAAGGATTATTGCGCACTACTACCGTTTGTGCCAGCGCCATTGCCACTATCAATGGTCATTGGAACAGTCAACGCCACCGCCTGGGCCAGAACGAGCGATTCATCTCCCACCAATTCTTCCTCACCCAGATAACTGGCTGCATCACCGATATCAACCAGTTGCAGTTCCTGGATGATTGCCCGCAATTCTCCAGTTGTTGCCATAAGTCATAACTCCTCAAGAAAGTAAAAAAACGGATAACCGAAAGCCCCTCCATCCATACACCAGTCGCCCTCAATCACGTAAACGTCACGCCTGGTGATTTTTCGTATTCATAAGAGAAGCATTTATATCAGGCGGGGTTGTTAATTCCCCACGCTCCTTACACTAAATAAAACGCTCGAGGTTACACATTGTTCCTCCGTCTGCACATATATAGTCCAAATAGGCCATATATCTTGTATGAGTGCATTTCTATATTTCTACCAGGGCGACCGCGAGGGTCGCCCCTACTATACGCGAAATGCGATCACTTCCGCGAAAATGCTATACTGTGCGCATGAAAGCCATTATCTACCATTCCTATGACGACATCCGCCTGGAAAACAGGTCAATCCCAACTATTTCCGACGATGAATTGTTGGTGCGCGTGCATGGCTGTGGTTTATGCGGCTCCGACATTCTCAAGATCGCGCAGCAGGCGCCGCCGCCGGTCATCCTGGGGCATGAACTTACCGGCACGATTGTTGAACGCGGAAAAGCCATCTCCAACTTCGAGATCGGGCAGCGCGTGGTTGTAGCTCACCATGTCCCCTGCGGCTCATGCCATTACTGCCGCCACCACAACTATTCGATGTGCGCCGCTTTCAAAACCTCCAACATCGATCCTTGCGGTTTCGCCGAGTACATTCGCGTGCCCGCCGCACACGCGCGCCATACCACGCTCGCGCTGCCAGCGACGCTCAGCAATGAGGAAGGCAGTTTCGTTGAACCTCTGGCCTGCTGCGTGCGCGCGGTACAGCGCACGCCCCTGCTGCCGGGCGATAGTGTAGTGGTGATGGGACTGGGATCGGTTGGCCTGCTCATACTGCAAGCCGTGAAAGCGCTGGCTGAAGTGCAGGCATTTGGCATTGACCTGCTGCCCGAACGTTTGCAAATCGCCCGCGAGTTCGGCGCGGATGCCGTTTTCCAGGCTCCATCAGATGAGCACGCTCTGCGCGATCTGCTCAACCCTTTGACGGAGGGACGAGGCGCTGACGCGTTGATTCTGACTGCTCCTGGCGCGCGGCCATTCATGCAGGCGGCAGCCAGCGCGCGCAAAGGAGGCACGATCACCATCTTTGCAGCGCACAGCGGCGCTGCTTCACTCAACCTTGAAAGTATCTACCAGCAGGAGTTGACCATCACCAGCGCCTATTCATCCTCGCCGGAAACCCTGCGCACCGCGCTCGACCTGCTAGCGGCGCGCAGGGTGCTTGTAGACCGCCTCATCAGCCATCGTCTCCCTCTGGAACGCTTTAACGAGGGTGTCTCGCAGATGCGCGAACACAAAGCCCTGAAAGTGTATTTCCAGATAGGCAACAATCCGTAGGGGCGATCACTCTTTGTGCTACAATGAAGATGCATAATGCTGGCACTTCCACTCAGCGGCCCTCTCGCACGTGTTTGTAAGCGAGATCGCACAAATAATTACAAAGCGCAGGAGATGATACTTTATGGCAAGTACACAGTATAACGTCGCAGTGATTGGCGCCGGCCCCGGCGGTTATGTCGCGGCCATACGCGCGGCGCAACTTGGCGCGAAGGTGGCCATCGTCGAGAAACAGTACCTCGGCGGCACCTGTCTCAATGTCGGCTGCATTCCCTCAAAGGCTATGCTGCATATCGCCGAAGTGATGCACAGTATGGAATCGCTGGAAGAACTCGGCATTCACCTGGACAAGCCGCCCACTTTCGACATGAGCAAAGCGGTGGTTTTCAAAGATAAAGTGGTCAAACGCATGGTCAGCGGCGTCGGCATGCTCATGAAGGGCAACAAAGTCGATGTGTTCGATGGGCTGGGAACGGTCGATGCCTCGCGCACTGTGACCGTCACCGCAAACGACGGCTCTACACAGCAATTCAGCGCGGACAAAATCATTCTTGCTACCGGATCGGTGCCGCTCATTCCACCTTTCCCAGGTATCGATGGACGCAATATCATCAACAGCGATACCTGCTGGAATCTGCCCAAAACACCTGAGAGTATCATCTGCGTCGGCGGCGGCGTCATCGGCATGGAACTGGCCTGCATGTTCGACGCCCTGGGTTCCAAAGTCACGGTTGTCGAAATGTTGCCCGATGTGCTCGCGCCACTCGATGACGAGGTACGCCGCCTGCTGGTGCGCATCCTGTCTAAGCGCGGCATCAACATCGTCACCGGGGCAAAAGTAGAGTCCCTGGCTGACGAAGGGAAATTGAAAAAAGTCACCGCCAGCGCGGACAAGGGCTCGCAAACCTTCACAGCCGAATATGTGCTGATAGCCGTGAGTCGCAGCGCCAATACCAGCGGCCTCGAACACCTGCTGGAGCAGGGGCTTGATAACGAACGCGGGCGAGTGCGCGTCAACGAAAAGATGGAAACAAATCTCCCTGGCATCTATGCTATCGGTGACCTTGTACACGGGGCGGGACTGGCCCACGTAGCCTCGATGGAGGGTGAAGTCGCCAGCGACAACGCCATGGGCCGCGCGACAAAGATGGATTACACGGTAGTTCCCAATCCCATCTACACCTTCCCCGAAGTCGCTTTCATCGGCCTCACAGAAGCCCAGGCCAAAGAAAAATATCCCGACGCGCGCGTCGAGCGTTTCCCCTGGACGGCCATTGGTAAAGCCGTTGCGATGGCGCAGACCGAGGGCTTCACCAAAGTCATCATTGGCAAGTACGATGAAATCCTGGGAGCGCACATCATCGGCCCAGACGCCACTAACCTCATCAGCGAATACTCGGTTGCCATGCGCGGCGAGCTGACCGCAGACGAGATCATCGAGACTATTCACCCGCATCCAACCCTGAGCGAGGGTTTGCGCGAGGCAATGCTGGCAGCGGAGGGCCGCCCCGTGCATATCCCTCCCAAACAACAACTGGCGCGCACGAGATAAACTTTGTACATATATCTGTAGGGACAATGGGTGGTATGGGGCGGATGCGGGGGCCTGGTGCTTGTCCGCCCACGCCTCGGATTGCCGCCAATAGATTACAAAAGATTAATTTAGGAGAAGTCTCATGGTTATAAGAAATTGGTTCGATCTGCGTGGTTTGCCAGTGGTCATCTCCCGTGAGGGACGAAGCGCCGGGACCGTTGAAGATTTCTACTACAAACTGGAAATCAACAGCATTTATGCGCTGCGCGTCAAGGTCGGCGTCCTCGGCTATCGCGCTCTCTCGGCTAGCGCCATCTCAACCATCGAGAGTGACGCCGTCACTATTGACAGTGATTCGATGTTGATCGAAGAAGCGAATGGAGGACATCTGACGGAACTGCCCATGAGCGGCAGCCTGCTCTCCAGCGTTGTCAAAAGCGAAGGCGGCGATGTGCTGGGCAAAGTAAACGCTATACTCCTGGCGACTGATCCGCCGGTCGCGCTGCGCATCGCCGCTTTCAGGCTCGACAATGGCAAGACGTTCCCCGCAAATGAAGTTACCGACTATGATGGGAATGTGATGTACATCCTCAACAAAACGGCTAACAGATTGTGAATGGTAGCATAAAAACCTCACGCGGTCAGGATGAGGTAGATTGCCAGCAGCGCACCAATCAGGCTGGCTAGAAAGGTTAACACGATTTCGAAGGTCGCGTGGGGACGAAAGCTTTCTTTGTCGATAGCGCGGCGAATTTGCAGGAAAGAGAAGAGTGCCACAACCATCATGATGACTCCAAGTATCACAAGCGAAACGCCAATAAACGCCGAGTAATGAATGGTAGTGGTGCTTGCAGATGAGGTACTCTTCAAACCCAGCTCGCGCAATAGCAGCCCGAAGCGTTCCACCACGAATCCAAATGTGATTGTCGCCAGGCCGGTGCGTATCCAGGCCAGAAAGGTGCGTTGATTCGCCAGGTGGTCGGTTACTTTCTTACTCGTAGTAGGTGCAGGAGGCTTTTGTTCCTCCTGCCTTTCTTCTATAACGGTCTTTTCTTCCTGGGCCAAGCGCGTATCCTCCTATCATCGATTAATCCTTATTATAACGTAAAGAGTCGTTGTTCGCGGCTGCTGGTTCTTTGCCAGGCGCGGGATAGGGCAGCTTAAACACTGAGAAGAGGTAATAGAGCGATGGCAGCAGCAGCGCCATACCTATGATCGTGCCAACCAGCAGGACTTGCAATACACCAGGAGAGTTAGCTGCGCCTTCTACCGTCATGGAAGGCGGGATCAAGTAAGGCAGTTGTGAGATGCCCCATGAGCCGAGCAGACCCGCCGTCTCGACAATAACCAGCACGCGCGCGATACGATAATGCCTGGTGAACAGCGCGGCAGCCGTTGCCAGTCCCACTATCATAGTGACAATTACCACCGGGAGAGCGTGAGCAAGCATACCCCGCCACAACAAAGTCGCTTCTGATGATGACAGGATTAGTCCCAGGGCACCCAGCACAGCAGTAATGGCTCCGGCGATAATCGCGCGCAGGCGAAATAACTGCTCTAACTCTGTATCTCCAGCCTGTTCTGCCTCTACCGACAGGTACACAGAAGAGAGTACCGCGCATAGCGCGACCGCCATCAAGCCGATCACGATAGCAAATGGCGTGAGCCAGGTTGCGCCGGTCATATCAGCCTGTATATTGACAGAGCTCACCTGGATACGCCCGCTTGCCACTGCCGCCGCGGATGCGCCCAGGATAAATGGCGTGATCGCGCTGGCGAAACTGAACACTCCTCCCCATATCAGCGCTCCATATTTATCGCTCCTTGTACCGTATACACGGAAGACGAAAGCTGCGCCGCGCAGCACAATACCGATTAACGCCAGTGTAAAAGGCAGGAAGAGCACGATCGAGAGAGTCGAAAACACGGTGGGGAATGCTGTAAACAGACCCACGATCAGGAAAATCAGCCAGACGTGATTGGCCTCCCATACCGGCCCCAGGGCATGGTTGATGAACTCATGCCTGCGTCTGCTGATGTCTTTATTGCCTACATAGAGCAAATCCCAGACGCCCGCGCCGAAGTCCGCCCCGCCCAATACAGCATAGGCAATCAGCGCTAGCCAGAGAATGGTCAGCATAATATAGGGTAACGCCATTCCGGTTCCTCCTTTTTACACGGCAATTCCTTGATCCTGGGCCAGGGACTTGCCGGTTGCTACCTCCGCCCATTCCATTTTTGGCAGCGGAGTACGCGCCAGGCGCAGTAGGAAGAAGATCAAAGCAATCGCCAGGATCACGTAAATGAATGAGAAGACCAGGAAGCTGATATTCAGCCAGGGCGCGGTTGTGACGGCATCGGCTGTGCGCAGGTAGCCATAGATGACCCAGGGCTGTCGTCCCAGTTCCGTCACCATCCAGCCCAGCTCAATCGCCAGAAACGATAACGGCCCGGCGAGCACAATACCTATCAACAGCAGGCGGTTTTCAGGCACTTTGCGCTTCCTCAGGAAGTAGATCAGCCAGAAGAGCCATCCCACTAATAGCGCGAAGAAGCCGCTGGCGACCATGCCATCAAACGAGGTATGCACCGGCAGCGGGTTGGGACGATCATTGGCCGGGAAAGAATCCAGCCCCCTGATGGTGGCGTTGGGGTTAAATGTCGCCAGGAAACTTAATCCCTTCGGAATCTCTATCGCGAAATAAACCTTACCAGTATTTGGGTCGGCCAGGCCGCCAATTTCGAGCGGCGCGCCCGAGGTTGTGTGAAAGAGTCCCTCCATTGCGGCCAGCTTAGCCGGTTGAGAGGTTGCCAGGAAGCGCGCATTGGCATCACCGCTGACAATCTGCAGTGGAATAGCAATTGCGCCGAGCGCGAGTCCCAGCATCAATGCTTTGCGGTGGTAACTGTCACGCTTGCCGCGCAGCATCGACCAGCCATAGACCGCAGCCACAGCAAAGCCCGTCGCCACATAGCATGCCAGGATCATGTGGGTAGTCTCATACGGCGTGCTGGGATTGAACATAGCCTGTAAGGGGTCAATATTCGTGACCTGCCCATTTTTGATCACAAAACCGGCAGGCGAGTTCATCCACGAGTTCGTGCTTACAATAAACCACGCCGAAGCCAGCCCGCTGATCCAGATGGGGAACGAACAGAGCCAGTGCGCGCGTGGCGATAGTCTATCCCAGCCATACAAGTAGAGTCCGAGAAAGATGGCTTCCAGGAAAAATGCGAAGCCCTCGAAGGCGAAGGCCGGGCCAACTACAGCGCCAGCGAACTTGATCCAGGTGGGCCAGAGCAAGCCCAGCTCAAACGAAAGAATCGTGCCGGATACCGCTCCAATGGCGAAGAGGATGGCGGATGCTCGCGCCCAGCGCCGTGTCAATGCCATCCACACCGGGTCTTTACGCCGCAGCGCCAGCCCTTCGGCGATACACATCAATAAAGGCAATCCAACGCCCAGAGAGGCAAAAATTATATGAAACGCCAGCGACGTGCCCATTTGCGCTCGCGCTGCCAGTAAATCAGACATAAATACGCTCCTTCACGTTGCTGGTAATATGCACACCCCCTAAACAATATCACGCATATCCAACAGCGTCATCTTAATCCAGCTTAGATTGTACGAGCCGGTAGTATAGTTAGCAACGGGGATTTCTCCTGATTTCGTATCAGGCTTTACCTGGTACGGTATGCTATAATCTCCGTACACGTTACGTGAGGTCATCTTATGCCATCACAAACCACCGCAGCAGAAAAAATACTTAAGCGTTTCAAGAGCCTGCGCCAGCAAATGCAGGCTCATGAGCTGCCACTTTTCACTATACCCGCCATCTGGGACGGCGGTCAGGGGCCACACAGTACGCCTTGCGATATTATCGTGACCAATCAGCGCATTCTAGGCTACTACTATGTGGGTTTCCCACGCGAGCGGCTCTTCCTCGACGCGCTGCCGCTCGCCTCTATTCGCGCCGTGTCCCTGCGCGAGAAGTCCTTCGAGCCGGTTTTCCGCGAATTGCTCGTCAGCAGCGACCAGCGCAACGTCTATATTCGCGCTCCGCGCCAGAAGATAGAGAGCTTGAACGAAGCGCTGCGCTCGACCATCGAGCAGTATATTAGCGGGACGCAGCCAACCACCGGTGAAGAAGAGAGCACGCCTGAAACGAACTCGCGGCCACAGGCTCCTATCTATGGGAAGCTGGAGATGCGCAGCACGTTCGAGCGATCTCCGCTGGCGATTGTCTTGCTTTTTGTAGGCGGCTTGCTGTTGGAGATTGGCGGCGCGCTCATCTGGACCATAACACAAAGCGCGCAGACGGGGTTGCCCTTATGCTTTGCCGGCCTGGTTGCAGTCGGCGCCGCCTTTTTGCTTGTCAGACAGCGAAAGTAACCATGCTTTAATTTCCATTCATATTCGTCGCCAGTTGCGACGCCAGGTGCTGTTCGAATGTGTTGGCTACCGGCCAATATGGCCACAAGCGATGCGCCTCCTCATTTGCAGCCAGCATCACGCCAAAACGCTGTAGGAAATAGACCACAAGCGGCGGAGTGCGTGTAGGAGTAGGCGTAAAAACAGCATACTGCTGTGGCTTACCCACCTCTACACACCCTGCCGCTGCAACATCGCCGGATGCATTCTGCCATTGTAAGTAGAGCGGATTTCCGCCATCATCCGGGTTCGCGGGCGGTTCGGGTAACTGAACCATATTCTGCGCGGCAGCGCACACGGGATTGAGTGGAATAAATGAGGTGACGTTCATATTCATCACTACATCGACATGCCATGCCTGGTTATCCCAGGTGATATGGAACTCCATAAGCGAAACGTCCATTGTTTGTCCCGTCTCAAAGTCCCAGAGACTATCATCCGGCACATCGCTTTCCAACACATGGTCATCCAGTGTAGCGAACGACCAGTAAGGTAACACAACCGCTAGCACGTTCCATATACTTGCCGCGCCTGGATCGCTCGCACCTGTAGGACAGAATGCATAGCAACTCTGACCCATAAATGTGCATCCAGGTTCCGGCCCCGAACATGTTGCGTTAGATGCCAGATTTGTCACCAACTTGAAGCGCAGCGTTGCCTGTAATGGCTGCCCGGCAACAGCATAACAGTGTGGTTCTCCCGGCGCGGGTTTGCAGGCGCTATCAGACGCAGGCAGCGCGTATAGTTCACCTGTTTGCACAATTTCAGTCGATTGCCGCATATCCAATTCTGCCTGGACCGCTTTGATGAGCGCGCTGCGCTGATTAAGCGGCAGCAGAGTCAACGACTCTGAAAAGCTCACAATGTAGGCAGAGATGTCTGGACCTACATCCACTGCGGATTTATCCGAACAGGTATCGACGAGAAAGTTGGCAGGTACCGATAGGATGCATTGCTGTGGCTGAAACGGCGCGGCGCTCCAAACCAACGTATGCTGTCCTCGCGCCAGTTGCAATGGCGCATCCACTTGAATTACAGGTAAGCGCGCATAAGCATGTCCATCAATTGTGAGTTGGCCCCATGACGGGAAAGCCTGGACATAAAAAAGATCGGCGCCGGGGTATAAAATCGCCGTGGACGCAGGCGTAGGGCGTGTCAATAGTTTGTCTGCCAGTTCCCGCACCGCAGACGTATTCACCAGGATGAGCAAGATTGCCAGCGCTGTCATCACCACCATCGCGATAGTCAAAGGCCGCTTATACCGCCGCGCGAAGAAGCGTACCCGGCTCTGCGCAGCGCCAGTTGGCTCCGTCCCATCCAGGTTGGTTATCTTGATATCTAAGTCATCGCGCTGCTGCTCTTCTTGCTCTTTCATGAGAAACTTTCAGCATCGTCAAGTCATTTCTACGGACATGCTAAAGTAGATTATATACGTTTCTCTGAAAATACGCTGAATAAATGAATCTCTTACGGATTCTTCTCCAAAAACTCCTCGATCTCAGCCAGTTCCGTATCCGATAGACGGTACTCGGCAGAGGCGATCAGGTTTTCGATCTGTTCAGGACTACGCACTCCCACGATAGCTCCTGTCACTGCCGGATGGCGCAAGGTCCAGGCGATGGCTACGTCGCCAGCCAGGAGGTTATGTGTAAATCCAATCTCGCTCAATTTCTCTGCCAGCGCCAGATTGCGCGAAAGCTGCGGCTCTTGAAATCGCTCATCATGTTTGCGCCAGTCGTCATCCGGCATATTCGCAATGCGTTCGCGCGTCATCGACCCGGTCAGCAGCCCCGACTCCATCGGCGAATAAACAATTACCCCGATAGTGTGTTCCTGGCAGAACGGCAATAGTTCCTGCTCTGCTTCACGCTGAATCAGCGAATACGGGGGTTGCAGCGAATCAATCGGCGCAATGCGCATGGCGCGGCGCATCTGCTCCACATTGAAATTCGAGACGCCGATATAGCGCACTTTCCCTTCCTCTTTTAACTGCGCCATAGTCGTCCAGCCCTCTTCGATATCTTCATCAGGAATCGGCCTGTGAATCTGGTACAGGTCGATTACATCCACCTGCAATCGCTTCAGACTGGCCTCGACTTCGCGCCGGATGGAGTCCGCCTTCAGGCTGCCATAGAGATTCCCTTTTTCATCCCATAGTCGCGAACATTTCGTAAAGATGTAGGGATGCTGGTCTCTTCCTTTGAGCGCGCGCGCTACGAGTTCTTCGGAATGGCCCAATCCATAAACGGCGGCGGTATCTATCCAGTTAATGCCCAGATCGAGCGCGCGCTTGATGGCAGCAATCGCCAGTTGATCGTCCTGTGGCCCCCAACCCACCGCCCAACCATTGCCACCGATAGCCCAGCTTCCATAGCCAATGGGAGTGATGTGTATATCGGTCTTGCCAAGTTGTCGTGTTTTCATGTGTATTCGTCGTCCTTTCCAAAGGGTGATAATTCTTCGCTGCACTATATACGGATTATACATCCCTCGCAGAGACCCGTTAGCCAGCAACGTTGACACCCTCTTTTCTTGACAGGTACAATAAGATAGCCGAGAAATCTATAAGGGGCAGCCCATTTCTTCATTTGCATAGATAAAGTTGAGGCAACAGCACAATGAAAATCTACGTTTGCATCAAACAGATCCCGGACCCGAATACCGTTGTGAGCAAGCTCGACCCGGCCACCAGGCGGCTCGTGCGCAGCGGCGTTTCGCTGGTCCTCGATCCAGGAGACGAAACCACTATTTCTGCCGCTATCAAATTGCGCGATACTATTGGCAACAGCGAACTTATCGCTGTCAGCATGGGCCCCAGCAGCGCGCAAGAGGCCATGCGCCGCGCCCTGGCAATGGGCGTTGATAGCGCCATCCTGGTAACTGACCCCGCGCTGGCCGGCTCTGATGCGCTCGGCACCGCGCGCGTGCTCGCGGCAGTGCTGAAAAAGGAAAATGCCGACATAATCTTCTGCTCCACCGAGAGCACCGATGGCTATACGGGCATGGTACCCGGCGGTATCGCGGAATTTCTGGGTATCCCTCAGCTCACCTTCGCGCGTGAAATCACCGTCGAGGGTCAGCGAGCCGTTATCAAACAGGTCACGCAGACCGGCTACCGCACCGTCGAAAGCCCGCTGCCCGCCGTTGTGACCATCGCCAGCGGCTCCTACGAGGCTATTTATCCGACCATGAAGGGCATTATGAGCGCCAAGAAAAAGCCTTTCACGCAGTTGAGCCTGAGTGACCTGGGCATCGATGCCGCGCAGGTCGGCGAGGCAGGCGCGCGCGAACAGGTGATGACCATCGGCAAGGTCGAAGCGCGCGCCGCCGGACAGGTCTTGAAAGATGATGGCAGCGCCGCCCAGACCATCGCCGACTTTTTGCAGCGTTACCAGTTGCTCTAGTGGACCAAGAGGAGACACAGACTATGTCAAAAACAATCTGGGTATTGGTCGAAATAGAAAATGGCCTCCCTGCGCGTTCATCCCTGGAGGTGCTTGGCAAGGCCGCATCACTGGGCCGCGCCGAGGCTATCGTGCTTGGTTCGCATGCTGCCGAGGTTGCTTCCACGCTCGGTGAATATGGCGCGGAGAAGGTTTACGCCCATAGCGACCCGGCCTACGATACCTACCTCACCCTGCCAGCCGTCGATACCATCAGCAGCCTGCTCAAACAACACCAGCCCGACCTGCTCATACTCGCTACAACCTACGACCTGCGCGACATCGCGGCCCGCCTGAACTTGCGCAACAACATGGGATTGATTACCGACGCCACCGACCTGCAATTCGAGGGCGACACCCTCAAAGTGACCGTCCCCTGGGGCGGCGAGACCGTCGTCACCGCGACCCTGCCCGGGCAAGGCGCAGGCATTGTCCTGACACGCCCCAAAGCTTTCGCGCTGGAACGCTTCGAGGGCAAAACTGCCGAAGTCGAGACGCTCAACGTTTCGCTGCAAGCCAGTTCGCAGGTAATCAAGGTACTCGAGCGCGTTGATGTAGAGAGCGAAGGCCCCGCGCTTGAAGATGCCAGCGTAATCGTGAGCGGTGGTCGCGGCCTGGGCAAAGCCGAGAACTACCACCTGGTCGAAGAACTTGCGGCGGCGCTGGGCGGTGCGGCTGGCGCGACGCGCGCAATCGTCGATGCCGGTTGGCTGCCCTACAGCTACCAGGTCGGGCAAACGGGCAAGACCGTCAAGCCCACGCTCTACGTGGCCGTCGGCATCAGCGGCGCTATCCAGCATCTCGCGGGCATGAAAAGTTCCAAATACATCGTCGCCATCAATAAAGATGAGCACGCGCCTATCTTCTCGGTTGCCGACCTGGGCATCATCGGCGATGCGCTGACCATCCTGCCGCAGCTCACCGAGGAAGTGAAAAAGCGCAAAGCGCAGTAGTTTTGGGGCCAACTCCATAGGTGTTATAATTGAGAGAAGAAGAAGTTAATGGCATTAGGAGGAGAGCATGGCTACACCGATTGAAGAGATCAACAAACTTGTCGAACGACTCTCGCCAGATCAGCAAAGGCGCGTGCTCGAGTATGCTCAAAATCTCGCTCAGAGAGATCGACCAGTTAGATCTCTACCAACTACACCACTTCCGCCTGGCACACCTGGGACTGCGCTGCTTGCTACACTACAAGGCATCAAATTGTTACCAGAGGATATTGATGCAATGGAGCGAGCATTAGAAGATTGTGAGAGGATCGAACCAGATGAGTACTAGCTATTTGCTGGACTCGAGCGTGCTGATCCTCTCAATAAAACATGACACCAATATTCTCCAAAGGCTGTCTGAAGCAGCGTCGCTCTTTGTACCCACTGTTGCGCTAGGCGAACTCTACTACGGAGCAGAACATTCCAGCAATGTTGAAAAAGGGCTTACCGACGTAGATACGCTGGCGCAAAGATTATCTGTTCTAAACACTGATAACACTACTGCTAAAGTTTATGGTTATATCAAACATGAGCAGCGCATGAAAGGTCAAATGCTTCCTGATAACGATCTATGGATCGCTGCAACAGCAATTCAGTACGGGCTTACACTGGCAGCGCGCGATCACCACTTTACCTGGATTACCGGGCTTTCTCTTGAACAATGGTAAGGCTTTTTGATACGGAGGTTCATCATATGACACCCCCTGTAATATCACCAACCGGAAATTGGGTCGGCATTCTAATCTTCGTGCTGCTAGCCGCGACAGGTGTAATCCTGTTCGGCATACGGGCAATCGAGTTGATCGCCCTGCTTGTAAAGGCGCGACGCGAGAACCGCACCGACCATATCGAGGATCGCATAGGCGCATTCCTCCTGATTGTGCTTGGACAGGGGGGAGTGCTGCGTGACCCTATCCCCGGCATCGCGCACTTCTTTACTTTCTGGGGCTTCATTATCATCCAGTTCGGCCTCCTCAACCTTATGCTGCGGGCATTCGGGGTGATGCTGCCGTTTTTTGGCACCAGCCAGGTATTCGCAAGTCTCCTGGACTCTTTCATTATTTTTGTCGCCATTGCCCTGGTCGTCTTCGCAATCAGGCGCGGCATTATTCGTCCCAAACAGCTCAGCAGCTCTTTGCATGGGCCGTTGGATGGCTTTATTATCCTCATCGGTATTCTGCTGATTCTGGTCACGCTGGCCCTCGTCGAAATTTTTGACTACGCGGCGAGCAATGGCGCGTCCTGGTCGCTGTTCGGGGCATGGTTCGGCCCTGCACTCAGTGGCCTGGGAACAACTACTAACCTCGTGCTGTTTCGCGTTTTCTGGTGGATACATATCACCACCTTTTTCGCTTTCCTGGTTTATATTCCGCGTTCAAAGCACCTGCACCTGATGGCGACGCCTTTCAATGTCTTCTTTCGCAATTATGGGCCAAAGGGCGCATTGCCGCTTATGGAAAACCTGGAAGAGCGCGAGGACTACGGCGTCTCCAAACCTGAGCAATTCACCTGGAAACAACTGCTCGACGGCTACGCCTGCACAGAATGCGGGCGCTGCAACACCGTCTGTCCCGCTTCCAACACAGGCAAACCGCTTTTCCCCAAAGAGATCATCCTGGGCGTCAAGGAGGCCCTATTCGTGCAAAGCGATCGCATTCTGGGTGAGGATACCTTGTGGAGCAAACTGGGCGTCGCGGGCGTGAAAGTCGATGAGACCGCCGTTGAGAAAGCAGCCCATCACGAGCAGTTGGTGGGTGGCATCATCTCAACTGACGCGCTGTGGGCATGCACAAGCTGCCGCGCCTGCATGGAGATCTGCCCCGTTTCCATCGAGCACGTGCCAACCATCATCGACATGCGCCGCCACCTGGTGATGGAGGAGAGCGATTTCCCCCAGGAGGTTACATCGCTCTTCAATAACATCGAACGCAACGCCAACCCCTGGGAGATCAGCAACGACAAACGCGCCGAGTGGGCGGCAGGCATGGATATCCCCTTGATGGCCGAAAATCCCGAAGCTGATGTGCTCTACTGGGTCGGCTGCATGGGATCATTCGATGAACGCAACAAGAAAGTTGCGACGGCTGTGGCTAAAGTTCTGAAGGCGGCCAACGTCAATTTCGCCATCCTCGGCCCGGAAGAATCCTGCACCGGCGACCCGGCGCGGCGTATCGGCAACGAGTACCTGTTCCAGCTGATGGCGCAGCAGAACATCGAAGTGTTGAACAGCTATGGCCTGAACACCACTGCCACTCACAACGGCCACAACGGTCATGCTCCCGGCAACGGCGTGGCTGGTGCGATTGCGAAACATCGCACCATCATCACGGCCTGCCCGCACTGCTTCAACACCATCAAGAATGAGTACCCGCAGCTAGGCGGCAACTACGACGTGATGCACCACACGGCCTTCATCGACAAGCTGCTGGCGGAAGAGAAGATCACACTGCCCGACGGTTTCGACGAGCGCAAGCTGACCTACCACGATCCTTGCTACATCGGACGCTACAACGACATCTACGACGAGCCGCGCCGCGTGCTCACCGTGCTCAACACCAACGGCGTGACGGAGATGCGCCGCCATCGCAACAAGAGCTTCTGCTGCGGCGGCGGCGGCGGCCGCGCCTGGATGGAAGAGCGGATCGGCAAGCGCGTCAACCAGACCCGCGTCAACGAGGCGCTGGAGACGGGCGCGCAAGTGCTGGCCGCCGCCTGCCCTTTCTGCATCACCATGTTCGACGACGGCATCAAAGGCGTAGAGGCCGAGGAGAAGTTGCAGGTCGAAGACATCTCCGAGATCGTGGCACGGGCGCTTGAGGCGCGGGTCGAGGCACAGGAAGTTTAATCGGCCAGCGTGTACACGAAATCGTACTCCGACCCTACCGGATTCCCTCGCGCGTGCAGCAGCATCGAGCCGCGTGCCTCTATATAAATACCGGTTCCACCGGTGACAGTGAGCGTGGTATCGGTGCCATCGTCGTAGTATGGCCCCTCGACAGTGATGTTGCCACCGCTCAGGAACACCGTCCAGAAGCACTCCCATTCGGTCTTGCCTGTAGCAACAGTACGGGTGCATTGTCCATTGTCGTGTCCGACCTGCTGATCATCATCGACATCGTACACAGGATTGTGGAAACCCAGAATGTCACCCAGCGACAGCTGCGGCGGATGAAACTCCTGAACTGTGTCCGTGATGGCATGTTCAACCACATGCACCGTCGTGACGCCATTCGCATTGGCTGTGGAACTGTTGCGCAGGTTGGCAAACACCATACCTGCAAAAATACCAACCACGAGCGCGAGTGTTGTGCAGAGGATAAGTGTCTTCTTCATGAATGCTTCCCCTTTGTAATAAACAAGTAAGCTGACCTATTGGCGATCACTACGGCTGCGGTATACAAGAAACCCGAATGCCAGTTGGGAAGACGGTGGGATACGCGCATTGAGGGTTTTGTTGGAACACTGGCAGCCAGAGTGCCACCAATAAGCAACAACGGAGCAAACAAAGCTGATCTGCTCCTATGGTGAAGTATAAGAATGCCTTGCAGGGTTGTCAATGGAGAAAGCAACCATGATTCAAGGCTTGTGAATTATCATGGCGACCGCAAGGGATGGTCTCTAGTGAACCCGCACGAGAAGCGTCTTGTTATTTGCTCACATTGCAAATTCGTGGCAGCGGTCTGTAACGTTGATCTAACGAACGCGCCTGTCAGCTGTTTACGGCAGAGAGCAAGATCGAAGAAGTTTTGTTCTCTTGTGCGTGCTATAATACTTACGCTCCTCCTCATTGGGAGCACATCATCAGAAGCAAGGAGCAGACACTCATGGCAGAACAGGCATCTCCGCTCATCACTTTTTACAAACAAGGCTGGGAGAACTATCAGCAAGCCATCGTCAAAACCATCGCGCTGCTTTCTTCCGCGCAACTTGCCCTCCCTGTTGCGCCACATTACTTATCAATCCGAGGGCTTCTCGACCATATGATCGGTGCGCGCTTCTTGTGGTTCCACCGATGGATGGGTGAAGGAGATCCCAACCTTGACTGGAACGATGAAGAGGACAATAACGAGCCAGCTTCACTGGTCGCCATGTTTGAGAAGAGCTGGCGCGTGATCTCTTCCGCCCTGGACCGCTGGACTTCCGCTGATCTGGAACAGCTTATTTCACCCCCGGCCTCTCACCAGGCATGGCTCCGGAATAAAGGGCTGGGAGAAGAGCCTCCCCACACGCGGCAGTGGATTGTCTGGCATGTTATGGAACATGAGATCCACCACGGAGGCGAGCTTTCCCTGGCGCTGGGAACGCATGGTCTGGATGACTTCTATACCTGGTAAACATCACCCGGTCCCTGTATTGGCCTTGTGAGGACCCCACCCCGGATAAATGGAGACAACACGGGCCAGCAGTGCCGCTCCATTCAGCACTGTTTTGTAAATTGACAGGCACATGATAATACCTCAAAGAGAGGCAACACCGATGACCCAGAATCCAGAAGAGAACTCAATCCACGGCGAAGTCACACATCTCAATCCTGAGAATCTGCATAAAAATCCTGCGTTTACACAGGTGATCACTGTCACAGGACCGGCAAGAACGATCTACATTGGCGGGCAAGATGCTGTTGACGCCCAGGGCAATATCGTCGGGAAAGGAGACCTCGTCGCTCAGACGCACCAGGTCCTCCTCAACTTGCGCACTGCCCTCGCTGCCGCTTCCGCCAGGCCGGAGCATATCATCAAATGGAACGTCTACCTGGTACAGGGGCAATCCTTGCAGGCGGGTGTGTCGGCCTTCCAGCAGTTCTGGGGAGATCAGCCAGACCCACCTACCATTACTGGTATCTACGTCTCAGGGCTGGCACACCCGGATTTTCTGGTGGAGATGGATGCCATTGCCGTCGTTCCGCTCTAGCTCCAGGAGATTAGCAGTGGGAAGACGGTTCAATCAGATGTTCGAGAGGATGATTGAGCTGTCCACGCTGATTGATCACTCGTCATCTCAAAACCTGACCTCTCTTCGCCTTATACATCAGAAGAATAAAATGGTGAAGATATGGGTCAAATGCTGGTCCCGATCCATTTCAGCGTACTTTGTCAGAAAGTCGGCACTCCGCACCCGGCGGCGGTCCCTCTCCGGCCACCGCCGGTGTGCGGTAGCGTTCACTCGGCAGCGGGATGCTCCAGTGCTTCCGGTGTCTTGAAGCCCTTGAAGAACAGCCAGAAGGGGAGCAGGATGATCTCAAACGTTGCGACGGGAAGGACAAGGACGCCCACCCCTGAGGCACCAGGTGTAACGTCGAGAAGACCGAACCAGCCGGCAATGCTATAGAGAAACACTAGGGCGTAGCCGATCAAACCAACCACAGAGATCAGCCGTGGAACGAGTCGGAACCGGAACAACAGCCAGGTAAAGAGCAATCCACCCAGTCCGAGGATCGGTAAAGAAACTTCGGACAGGCCCAGGAATTTCGCGTGCTTTAGGACGTCGCCAAGAGTCAGAAACCACGAGTTCTGGGGCGCACCAGCCTTGAGGAACTCCTGGCTCAACGGGATCAGCGACAAAGTCGCGATGATGCCGACCATCATGATGGTGCCCTCGATGATGCGGGACGCCAGGTAGCCAGCCGCCAGGGCTTCATCGAGTTTTCTCAGCACGGGAAACGCAAATACCGCGATGAAGACGATCCCGATGTTGTTGATCGACCACAGCACGGCATCCAATGCGACGGCTCCCTGGTGCGGAAACACCCAGGCCAGATAGCCGGAGGCGTTGAAAAGCGGATCCAGGAATAAACCCGCGGGGATACTGGCGGCCGCGGTCAGCAGGAACAGGGTCGCAATTACGATTTCTGCCCGGCGCTGGTTGGCACTGACGATGCGCTTTGATTTCGGAGTCTGCGCAGTCGCGGGGACGTGGCCATTGGTCGTCAGTCTATGTACTGCGGTTTGTTCGGTGGTAGTCATCTGTGTCTCCTTTCATTGTTGCGGTCTGCTTGACCGGATTTATTCGTTTCTCAGCCGCTTGCCTCAACTCCGTGTTTGATGCCTTACTCAGTGGCCTGGCCGGGTTGAGGCGGGTTCCCGATGAGACAAGCGGCCGTGTAGCCGCTTGTCCATTCCCTGCCGTTTCCAGCAAACTTACTCGGCTGCGGTTTGGCTGAACTGGAGGCTTACCCTGTCAGGTGAGGGTTCCGAGACTTGCGCTCGCCGTTCTGACAAGAGCGCATAGCCCAGCCAGGCCACAGCTATCCCCAGCGGCATCGCCGCTAAATGCTGGATATTGGGCGGGATCAGCGCAGCAACGGAGGGCAGCACGAACGCGAGGGGCAACGCGGACGCGACAACGAGCAGACCGGCGGCCCAGCGCGATAGGATGCCGGCGCGCAGCGTCGCGATACCAAAGAGGAGGCCACCGAGGATATACCCGATCCCGACGAGCGTATAGAGCATCGGGAGGGCTCCGAGATTCACGCTGCTCACCGTCCCAGAGGCGCTCCTCAGGAGGCTATCCACAAATCTGGGCGCCGTGGTCGCCAACAGCGGTAGGATAAAGGCGGTGGCGAAGACAAAGGCAAACTGGAGCGCCCAACTGAGGCTCAACAGGAGATAGCCTGCCAGACCAAGCCACCCGGCCTTTTTCACTTGCCTGGCGTAGAGCCCGGTCCAGCCCAGCAGGAAGAGGAGGCACATGGCCGTCTTCAAGGGGGTGATGATAGCCCAGGCGCTGGTCGTGACGGACGAAAGCACTTCAGGTGGCTGGATCGGCTGGTATGCTGCGAAAATGAGCCCTGCCAGGATCGCTGCTACGCCGCTCCAGCGGATGAGCTTCGAGGGTGTTATCTTCATATTGCTCTCCTTCATAACTGAGGTCTCGCGATTAGTCTTCATCTGATTGACTCCTTTCAGGGTTGCAGTCTGCTTGATTGCACTTGTTCGTTCGTTGGTAGCCATCGTTTTTTCTTCTTTCTGTTACTGACCCGCTCAATGCAATTGAACGTGGCCTCGAACTGTGGTCGCCGATCCTGTTCCCAGGGTGTGAAAAAGACGAGAACTGTATCAAGGGCAGATCTCCTTTCTCAGCCGCTTGCCTCAACGAGAGTCTTTGACATCTGACGCATCGGCCTGGTCGGGTCTGATGCGGGTTACCGAGAGTAATGGCACTCCTAAATCACGCACTTTCCTAAGCAAGCCATGCAATGCGGCTTGATCGACTACCGGGCCAGAGATGGCGGTGGTTCCATTGGGCAACGGAGTGATGATCAATCCATCGAACCAATCGGCCCAGTTCGGGTTCAGGTGGCCCTTGACGGTAATCTGGTAGAACTCCTGTGGCATGCTCGTTTTCTTCTCCATACACGTAGAGGCGATGCTCTCTCTCCTGGTTGCCAACGATGTCTTTCTCGCTTCATCGTTGTTGTAGGAAGTGTATCAGGACAGGAGGGAGGTTTGGAACCATCAAAAGGTGGTAAGGGGGGTGGAAGTTTTTCCGTGCTGGCGAGGAGGGGTGGATGCAGGGAGGTGGCTACTCGGAGAGCAAGTGGAGTGCTCTGGCGCGTGCCACCGCCTGGGTGCGGCTCTCCACCTGGAGCTTACCGTAGATGGTATTGACATACGATTTGACCGTACTCAATGCCAGGACAAGCCGGGCTGCAATCGCACGATTGGAGAGGCCCGCCGCAATGAGGCGCAGTACTTCCAATTCGCGCTCGGTCAGCGGGTCGAGCAGCGACTGGGCAGGCACAGGTGCAGAGGCTGAGGAGGTGGCAGCAGGGGAGATACCTTCCTGAACCCGTTCTCCGCGCAGCAGTGCGAGGAGCCGTTCGATGTAGGCCAGGGGAATGTTCGTCAAGGCGGCACGGGATCGTTTCCGCGCATGTTCGTGGAGCTTTGCGAGCAGAACCGCCATGGGTAAGCCCTCGTCTACAAAGATGCGAACGTAGCCCTCCGGCTCAGCCAGCGAGAGTGCGCGTTCCAGCGGCACCAGAGACGCAGAGAGGTCGCCTTGCACCTGGTGGGCGAGGGCCTGTAGCATCAGGATTTCGATGATGCTTCCCGTTCTCTTCCCTTCTTCCGCCGCGTGCAGGAGGCGCTCCAGGAGATCCATTGCGTCATGAATGGAGTGTTCTGTACGGTCGCTCTTAGACCGGGCCAGGAGAATCCTGACCAGAGTGATGTGCTCAAACTCGCGCAGGTAGCTGAGGTCGAGCGCCCCGGAGAGGCCGTGCTCACGCGCCCAGTCGAAGGCTTCACCCAACCGCCCCTGGGCGACCCACATTCGCGTTTTCCACGCCGCTAGAGGATGCACATTGGGGAAGAAGTCACCCATATACAGGCGTTCTGCCTCCTGAAGCAGGTCGAGCGCGCCGTCCAGATCTCCCTGGGCCGCCCGTATGCGAGCCATGGCAACGCACCAGCGATAGCGGTTTTGTGGTAACCCGGCAAGCTCACCCAGCTCCTTGCTTCGCAGCAGGTGCTGCGTGGCGGCATGCAAATCGTCACGCTCACGGTGGAGCTCGCTCATGCCCACGTGCATATCTGCCGCTCCCCGCAGCGGAAGCGCGCTCTGCTCTGTCGCCAGCTGCAATCCCCGCTCATAGGTGCGCATTGCCTCGCGCAGACGACCTTGTGAAATCCGGATATCAGCCAGGGCGATAGAGCAACCGAGTGCGTCAGAGAGGTGCCCGGACCTCTGCACCAGAGCCATGCATTCGGCATAGGACCTGTGTGCTGCCTCGAGATCCCCACTCGTCCAATAGGCGAGTCCCAGGAACCCCTCTGCCGATCCGCGCCGGTGATGGTCATCCTCAGGAACGAGGTCAAGCGCCCGTCGGGCGTATGTCATGGTGTCGGCCACATTGCCCAAAGCCAGGGCAATTGCAGCACGGTACACGGCGATCATGCCCGGTAGACCGCGAAATTCCTCTTCATCCACGACGACCATCTCAGCCGATGAGGCGAGCGCAAGCTCACCCCTCTCTGCTGTCGTGTCCAACCACTGTTCGGCGTCCCGCAGTCGGGCCTCAACGCCCTCGAGCTTGCCGTGAAGCAGTAACGCCCCGGCATAGTGAACGCTCAATACGGGCCT
>DATGGW010000177.1:0-3119 GCA_035308345.1 Ktedonobacteraceae bacterium
CCTGGGTTCGGTCGGCCAGGTGAAGCTTCGAGAGGATATTGTTGACATGGCTTTTGACCGTCCGCTCAGCGATCACAAGGCGTTCCGCAATCTGGGCGTTGCTGAGACCCTCGGCGATCAGACGCAGTACTTCGCGCTCGCGCTGGCTTAACGTCTGATAGAGCAGGGAGGTTTCCTGGGAAGCACTTTTCAATTCCTGCACCAGTCGCGCCGCGACATGGGGATGCAGGGTCGCCTCGCCTCTGGCCGCTTTGCGCACGGCGGCAGTCAATTCCTCCAGGCTGGCCCCCTTGAGCAGATAGGACAGAGCACCAGCACGAATAGCGGGGAAAATGTGCTCGTCCTCGTGGTAGGAGGTCAGAATGATGACCTGGGAGTTGGGACTCCGTTGTTTGATCAGCCTGGTCGCTTCCACGCCGTCCACATCGGGCATGAGCAGATCCATCAGGACAACCTCGGGAACCAGATCGCCAACGCGCAGAACGGCTTCCGCTCCTGAAGCCATCTCACCAACGACCGTAAAATCTCCCTCGGCTTCGAGCAGAGCACGCATCCCATGCCGGACCACGGCGTGATCATCGACAATCATCACGGTAATGGCTTCACTCATCCCATCACTCCTGTTCTGGCCACCGTTTCGGAGGGAAACAGTGGCAGACTGACTTCGATGCACGTACCAGCAGTACCGCTGGCTATCAGACAGGTTCCAGCCAGCGCTTCGATCCGTTCGCGCATATTGGCCAGACCCGATCCTTTCCTGGCTGTGTTGCGCTTGAGAAACCCATGCCCATCATCCTGGATCGTCATGGTAATCTGTGCAGGTGTCCAGGTCAGATGCAGTTCAACGTTGTCCGCTTCACTATGGCGAGCGACATTGGCCAGCGCTTCTTGAACCACGCGAAACAAGGCTTCTTCCCGATCTAGTGGCGTCGTCCGTTCACCCTGGATATGGAAAGCAACAGGAATACCCATCCGCCTTGACCAATCCTCCGTATACTCTTGCAGCACCGCAACCAGCCCTTTATCGGCCATCGAGGCCGGACGCAGCGCCTGGATCAAATCGATCAGCGCCTGCTGCGTTTCGACGGCAAGTTCTTCAGCCTCGGCAAGATGGGTCTGGGCTTTGGTGGGATTGTGGACAAGTGTCTTGCGTGCTGCCCGCACCAGCAAGGCATTGGCAAAGACCTGTTGTTTTACCGAGTCATGTAAATCACGAGCCAGGCGGTTGCGCTCTTCGACTACGGCCAGTTCCTGGCGAGTCACCAGCAATGTTCGTACCTGCTCCGCCATCCTGTTCAGGTCAAGCGCTAATTGCCCCAGCTCATCGTTTGTCGTGTCCTGCACGGTAACCTGAAAATCTCCCTGGCTCCAGGCTCCGGCTGCCCTGGTGATAGTGCGCAGACGGCGGGTAAGACCCCTGGTGACCACCAGGCCAGTCAGTGTGCCCACTACAATCGCCAGAAGCAGAAAGTAGATTGTCGTTGGTTGCAATCGGTTGAGATACGCCACCAATTGTCTGGGCAACGTTTGCGGCGGCGCATCTCCCTGGCCACTCTGGGCCGGTGCAGTGCTGCTATAAGGAACCCCATTAGCAGGCTGATTCGTGCGGGCACTTGTCGAGCCAAAGGGCAAAAAGATGGAGGCGCCCTGGATGACCACGACAGCGACCAGGGTCACCAGAGAATAGGAAAGTGTCACCCGCCAGTACAGACCTCCTGGCAGCCAGCTTCGCCTGAAAGAGTTGCTCATCGTTGTCGCTTCCTTTATATGCATATGGGAAATGCATGTGTTCTGAGACCATTGTATAACAGCCTCATTTGTAGCAGAGTGGTCACGAAACATCGGACCACTCTGCGTCTGCCTGTCATTCGTAGCGTAACATATCCGCAATCCGCAATTGCGAAGCTCTGAAAGCCGGAATAATACTCGCCAGGGTGGCAATCAGCAGAACCGCGACAACCATCACAATGAGGGCTGAGGCGTCCAGCAGAAAATCGACCTGGAGAAACAGCTTGCCCATTAATTGCACAAACCCATAGGCCAGAGGAATGCCTACCATCGCTCCCAACAGCAAGGCGATCCCTCCCAGAGACATGCCTTCCACCCAGAAAATCTGGGCGACCCGAAAGGCGCTCCCACCCATCGAGCGCACCATCCCGATCTCGCGTTTCCTCTCCAGCACCGAGGCGGCCAGGGCGTTGGCAAGTCCCAGGATGCCGACACTGCCGACGATCAGCGCCACACTATATAACAGCGCATAGAAAACGTAAAAACCCTGTTGCTGTTGCGCAACCAGTGCCTGATGCGTCATGACAGGGCCAGATCCACCTATGGAGCGCCCTTGGCCGCCGTTGGGATAGAACTGGTCAATCCGGTTGACCAGCGTCACAAGAGCTGCTGCTGAGTTATCGCGGGCCTGCACCAGGAGATGCGTGGCAATCCCGAGATTCGTATCTGAAGTGCCCACTTGATTGATCACGTCATTGGTGGTAATAAGCTCGCCGACCCACTGCAAATGCTGTTGCGGTTGATGGACGATGCCAATCACCGTCAGGGTCAGATTCGATATTAGCAGAGTCTGGCCAACCTGTAAACCAGATGCCTGGGCGAACCGCTCATTGATGAGCACTGCGTCGGTATCGTTGGCTGTGAACCAACGTCCGCTCAGAAGAGTCGGTTGATAGATCTGGGTGTCCACCTGAAAACCCTCCATATCCACCTTGCCCCACTGGGTCGTGAGCCCATCACCTGCCACTTCCGTCGCGGTCTCAACGCGCCTGACATTCGCCAGCGCCTGGATCTGTGAGCTGAGCGATTGTTGCATACTCTGGGAAGGGACATCCGCTTGCACGTCATAGTGGCTATTGGCCGTAATATCAGCAATCATCTGATTGGTGGAAGCGCTGGTCGTCTGGACCGTCAGGAAGGTGGCCCCCGCCAGGGTCAGCGTCAGCAAGGTCAAGATTGCCCGTCCTCGCCGGCGAAAAACGCCGCGCAGGCCCAGCCAGGTTGTCTGGGAGAGCAAGCCCATCCGCTCGCCCGAGCCGCGCACTCGACGCCGACTCTGCCCGGCGTTGATGCTATAGCCTGCAAAGGCCTCACGCACCGTGATGCGGGTA
>DATGGW010000178.1:0-8101 GCA_035308345.1 Ktedonobacteraceae bacterium
ATTCCGGTGTGATGATCTTCGAGAATAGCGGTGAATCTATCGGACAAACGCAGTATCACCCGCATGGGCAGGCTTTCGGCGTTTCTGTGCTGCCCCCTTTCTTAGAGCGCGAGATGGAGACCGTTCAGCAAGATGATGAGGCCGGGCGCGGCTGCCCGTTTTGTCGCGTGCGCAGCGAGCTTGCGGACAGCGAGTACCAGGTGGCGGGAAATGACACCTGGCAGACCTTTCTGCCGCCCTATGCGCGCTACCCCTATGAGACGCATCTCTATCCACGCCGCCACGTGGCAAACCTGGCAGGGATGCAGGATGACGAGTTACGCGATCTCGCTGCAATGATGCTGCAAGTTTTGCGCGGCTATAATGCCCTGTTTGATGGCGCGATGGCTCCTATGCCCTACCTGCTCGGACTGCACCAGCTTGCCGACGAACGTTTTCACCTGCATGTTGAGATACTCGCGATTGGGCGCGCCCCAGGCAAGTTGAAGCATGCGGCCTCCGCTGAATCGATCTGGTACCTGTGGACAAACGACTCGTCTCCGCTGCAGAAAGCAGGGGAATTGCGCGATGCGATAGCGACGATAGAGTGAGGATGGCGTTATGAACAATTCAAACGCGCTGCCGCACCCGGCCTTAATTGCAATTGAACTATTCCCGCAGCTCTTTCAGGATGATGTGCCGTATGTGGGGACGATGGGTGCGGCGTGGGCGCCAGGACGTGTCAACCTGATTGGCGAGCATACCGATTACAATGACGGTTTTGTGCTGCCTGTAGCGGTAGATAGAGTGGCAGCCTTTGCCGGGCGCGCGCGCGCTGATCTGGTGGTACGACTTTGGTCAACTCACTTTTCAGAGCATGCCAGCTTTGAAGTGGCAGGATTGCCGGAGATATTTGAGGAGCAGCGCGTTCGACTGCCCGGCTGGGCGTGTTACTCGCTGGGCGTGATCACCGAACTGGCGCGCCTGAATATAGCGATTTCTGGTTTTGACGCGGTTGTACATGGTGATGTGCCGGTCGGAGGTGGCATGTCTTCATCGGCGGCTATCGAGGTGGCGACGGCTCAGGCATGCATGCTCTTTTCGCGTGGCGGCTTCACTATCGGCGCTGAAGGTGCGACGTTGCAGCCTTTGCAGGTTGCGGCCTTATGCCAGCGAGCCGAACATATTGCATCGGGTGTGAGGAGTGGCATACTTGACCAGGCGGCATCATGCCTGGGTCGTGCAGGTAAAGCGGTTTTGCTCGATTGCCGTTCGCTGGAATACCGTTATTTGCCCTTTGATGCGCCGGATATCTCGCTGGTGGTCATCGATACCAGTGTGCGGCGCGAGTTGGCTGCCTCTGCTTATAACGAACGGCGCAGCCAGTGCGAGGAGGCGGTGCGTATGCTGCGCGAGATTATTATACGAGACGAGCCTGAAAACCGGACTGCCCATGCAATTTCGGCCTTGCGAGACATCACACAGGAACAGTTTGCGCGCTATGGCTCACAGCTTCCTGATATCCTGCGCAGGCGCGCGGGTTACATCATTGCTGAAGATGCGCGCGTGATAGAGACGGCTGCATTGCTCGAAAGAGGAGCAGTCGAGCAAGTTGGGCCATTGCTCTGGCAAGCGCACGTGGGCCTGCGCGATGAGTACGAGGTAAGTTGCTTTGAGCTGGACACGCTGGTCGAGATTGCGCGGCGGGTTCCGGGCGTGCTGGGCGCGCGCATGCTGGGCGGCGGTTTTGGCGGCTGCACGGTCAATCTTGTGCGCAACGACGCGGTTGAGACGCTGCGCCAGGCAGTCGAAGAACAATATCCATTGCGTACTGGATTGCAGGCAAACATTGATGTTTGTAGAGCTGCCGGAGGGCCGGGGAGCGCCTGGGTGGGATGAGTGAAGAGGGGATTTGGGACGAGGGCGACCGCAAGAAGGTGCCATATTCCAGTTCGACCGCCTTCTTGTAGGATGAGTGGAGAGGATTTGGGACGAGGGCGACCGCAAGGGTCTCCACTCCACATCCACGTCGCCCCCGCCCTTACAATGACTACGACGGGGAAATAGGATCTCATCTCTTCGATGAAATCGGCGAAATTGCTGTAGAGTTCAGCATGTAAAGCAGCTTTTATAGTATCGTTGAAAAAAGGCGGAGCGGGCTAAATCAGGTGCGTCATTTCATAGTTGGCGGTTTGAGGCAACTCAGCGGCTGCTGTCTGGCTTTCCCTGGCCGGTGCGCAGGAACGGAAGATAAGTTCGTAGTTGCCAATGCTGATATGATCTCCATCGAGCAGTTCAAAGCCAGATTCGGCGATGATTTTCTGTCCGTTCACTAAAACGCCGTTCGCGCTGCGCATATCAAAGAGCAGATAGCGGCGGCCTTCACGCTTTAACAGCGCATGATGGCGTGAAGTCAGGTTATCCTGGTCGAGCAGGATGGCGCTGGAACCAGCGCGGCCAATGGTGAACGCATCGCCCTCCAGTTTCACTTCGTATGGCTCATCAGCATAAGGTGATGTGATAATTACGCGCGCAATCTCGACCGGCTGTGCTGTTTCTTGTGCCGCAGCCGGTAAAATCTGCTGATCGGCGCTCGTTTCCACGTGATTTTCAGAGAGCGCTTCTGGCTCGAAGGTGATGGCCGGGTCAGTTTCGGGGATGGTGCTGAATTGTTGTATGACTGGCTCTTCAATGGAAGTAGTAGTTGTCATGGCATGTCCATCATCAGTGGAAGTAGATATGGCGACTACTGACTCTTCAGGTTGTTCATCCGCGACCCCCTCGTGCTCGCTGGTAGTTGAAATGGGCATTTGCATAGCAAGGTCGTCAAACTGTGCCGGTTCGGTTTTTGGAATGGCCGGTAGTACTGGCGGAAGTGTTTTCAGCAGCGCCTCGGCGAAGGCCAGTATTGATGGGTAACGGTCTCCGGGGTGGACTGAGAGGGCGCGCAACAGGATGCCACTCTGCTCGATACTAATCTGGGTATTCAGAGTAGAGAGCGGTGTAACCATCTCTGTAAGCTTCAGATGTTCGATCTCTTCGGGTGTACCAAGATAGGGAGGGTGACCCGCTAGCCAGAAGTAGAGCAACACTGCAAGAGCAAATTGATCGCTGGCGGGTGTAAGGCGCTTGCTCAGTTGTTCGGGAGCAGCAGTGACCGGGAGCGGTGGCGTTGGTTCCTGCCCAAAACGGCGCACAAAGTTTGCCAGGCCAACATCAGCGAGCGAGAATGGGGCGTAATCGACTTCGTTGTCCAGGTTTGGCCCGCGTAAAACAAGGATATTAGAGAAAGTGATGGCTCCGTGTAAATATCCGCGCGTATGAATATAGTGCAGCGTCCTTGCCAGCTGGTGGGTATAGTGTATGGCATCGGACAGGTTGAACGGAGGACGAAACCAGAGCCTGCCCTCGGTACCCAGCAGGGAACCGCTGCTCACAAATTTGCGCGCGATATAGAGCCTGCTGTTGATCTCTCCATAATCCAGAACGGGCGCCAGGAAAGGATGATTGAGCGCGCTGATTCCCTGCAGCTCGCGGAAGAACTGGCGCCGGGCGGAATCTGGAAGTGTAGACTGCGGATGAATCAGTTTGAGCGTGACCTTGCGTAACAGCATAGAATCTTCGGCTTCGTAACTTTCGCCGGATACCCCACTGCCTAACCAGCGGATAATGCGGTAACGTTCAAATACATGTCCTGCTTCTAATGTTGGCATAGTAGTCCTCACTTTTGTACAGATTCGACGCCGTCTGGTGCTGATGGTACTGACGCTACTGGCGTTTCAGGCTCAGGGCTGGTGAGTGCAGGTTCAGCACTGCCTGGCTCAGGTTCAGTGCTGCCTGACGGCTGGTCGGCTTGTTCTTCTTTGCCTGGCGCATCTGCTTCGGGTTCGCTCTTGATAGCGGCCAGCATATGGCGCTTGCGGCGTATGCGAAACAGGATAAACAACCCTATGCCGATCAGAACCAGGACAGCCGCTCCAATCCAGCTTATAGCGCTGGCTATGTGTTCAACCTGCGTAAAGTTATCGTGGAAGACACGGCCCGCGAGAAATCCCAACGTTCCGTAGATGATGGCCCAAATTATGCCTCCGGCTGCATTGAAGATAAGGAATTTGCTCCAGCGCATATGGTTGATGCCGGCCAGGAATGCAGCCCAGGCGCGTAGAACCGCGATGAAGCGACCGAAAAAGACGGTTTTATCTCCATGTTTAGCGAAGAATTTTTCGGCGTAATCCAGGTGTTCCGGCTTCAAAAAGATATACTTCCCGAAGCGTAAGGCCAGCGCGCGACCGCCTGTGCGTCCTGCGAGATAGCCTAGATTGTCGCCCACGATTGCGCCCAGAGCAGCGCAGGCGATCACAAATGGTATCTGTAGTTGATGGTTAGTGGCGGCGAAAAACGACGCCAGTAACAACATCGTTTCACCAGGGAAAGGGATGCCCGCGCTCTCAATCATGATAAAAAGCGCCACGGCTGGATACCCAATGACACTCAGCAGGTTTTGCAACGTTTGTAGTGAGATCAGGGCAGCCAACGGCATACCGTGAGCTACTAGCAGTCGTAACAAAGAGTTGGTTAGCCAGCGCATGCTGAATCCCTTTCGATGGTGTTAGAGCGTGTGTAAAAAATTGCAATGCTCTTGTTGCTACGCGCAATTATAAGCATATTCAAGTCTTGATGCAACCCGTCCATGTGTTTAGGATGCAAGGTACAATCATATCTCTATGGTACTACGTTCTCTGAAGCCGAAAGATGCAAAATCTTGGCAGGTCGCCATGTGATGAAAGTAATAAGAAACGCCAGCAGCGGTGGCGTAATGGTGGTCAAAAAGACAAAACCTGTCCAGGCGCCGAAAGGCGGGTAGCCATATAAAAACAAGTAGGTGAGGAAAGCCGAGAAAGAGAATGCCAGCGCGAATGCCAGTAATGCGCGCCCGATGCGACTCCTGGTGACGGGCAGAGCAAGAACTGCCAGGCCGATCAACCAGGTGACATACCAGGAGAAGAACCAGGGTGTCACAATCAACAAAGTACCTAATGCGGCAAGCGATGCAAGAATGAAGGTGCGCACAGTGGGCGCACGCCATAGCCATACCGTGCTCAGGATGCAAGCAATGCCCACCAGCGCAATATCGATATCGTCCCATACACTGCGTGTTATGAAGACATGCATCAGTATATAGCCTAATGTATTGGCGCGCGGCCTTTGATAATAGACCCAAGTGGCAAGAGCGCGCATGATAGAGTTTTCCGAGTAGAGAGATGAGGGCGGCGAAGTGAAGCTAATGCGTATAGCGTGTAGAGAGTGACCGATCCAGAACGGAGCGTAGAGCGCGAGCGCAAGCACGCCCGCCGCCCCGGCCGCTATTACCAGTGTCCTGACTGCCTTCCATTGAAGCATGCCCTGGGTGCGCGCCTGGGCGTTCGTTGCGGCGCTTCCGCGCAGTGTATTCAAGGTCAGGAAGATGATGTAGAGCACAATAACCGGCAGCGAGGTGAATTTCACCAGCGCGGAGAGGGTGAATGCCAACAGTGGTGGCAGGTAGCCGCGCGGTGATGTAAGTGTGTTGCGCTGCTGCGCGCGCGCGGCCAGGTATGTGCCGAGCAAGATAAAAGTCATCATAAAGACATCATTGTGTCCGCCGTAGCCGCTTTCCAGCAGTACCAGTGGATTCCAGGCGTAGAGCAGCGCGCCAAGAGTAACGGTGCGCGTTGATCTTCCCAGGGCGCGCAGGCTGAGCATGACCAGCCATATATTCAACAGATGTGCGGCCAGCGCAAACAGGCGAAATGCCAGTACATACGCTGTCGCCTGTGGTCCGACCAGGAAGCCAAAGACCCCGCATACAGCCAGCCAGAGCGGACCATAGGTGGCAACTGTATTGGCATAATGATTTATTGGCACGAAAGGATCATGTGGGAAAGTAGTTAAAGGCACGAAATAGGGGTTGGTATGATAATTTGCCAGCAGCCGACTATAGCTGGAATAGACAAAGATATCATGCGAAAGCATGGCCGGTGTAAATACGAAGATAAGGCCAGCCAGCACTGTGCCTGCCCACAGCAGCATGCGCGTCTGTCGATAACGTCTGCTTTCGGCTGCTAAGCGGCTGATATATAGGGCGCAAAGCCCGTATACGACGAATGACAGAGCGACCAGCGCCAGAAATTCGAGCATATTGGTGGTGGATTGCGAAGCCAGGGCGTTGCCAGTTAGCCCCAGGTTGTTGGGCAGCCACGCGCCCACCTGCGTTAACCACGCACCGAATGGTAGCTGCAGGCGAATGGTGGGATCGGGAATACGACTGAGTGGAGCAGCCATGAGCAGCACGCACAACACATAGGCAATCGTACAAAGTACAGGCGGCAGCAGCGATGATGCCGCCTTCTTGGCAGTAGTATTTGCGGGTTTTGATGCAGCGACCAGTGATTCTTCTATGCGCTTTTCAATCATTTCGACACATCCTCTATACCATCCAGCGGTTCAATACAAACAGGAGGGCCATCGCTGCCTGCAAAAAGGGAAAGGTGATGATGATCGCCTGGTGCAGGCGTGGATGCTTGATGCCCAGAACAGCCAGGGTGATGAAGCCTGGGAACATCTCCAGCACGAAACGTTGGCTGGATACCAGGGCGTCTGGCTGGTGGATGGCAGGGCTAATGAAGGTGAATAACAATAGCAGCCCTATCCAGAGAGTGTAGCTGGTGCGCAGTTTGCGCCAGCCCAGCGCTGCCAGCAGGATAAATCCGATGGTGGCTATGAGGTCGAGCAGGATATGCACTTCATAGAAAGAGCCAAAGGGCTGGACAAAGAAAAGTTGACCCAGCGAATAGAGGATACCGACCCCTGGGAGTGTCAACTGTCGATCCCAGTGGCTTTGAACGGTCGAAAACGCAATGGGATCATTAAATGCTTTCCAGCAGTAAAAACAGTAGATAAGCGTGCCAAGTGGGATCAGTACGACCGGCAATAGCCTGGGCAGCGTCTGCCGCAGTTGGTTGAATACACTCTGCTTTTCGTCTGTGGAGCTTTGTCTTGTAACCCAGAGTTCATACAAGTAGGGAAACACCAGCAGCAGCCCTGCGGAGCGCGTGAGAGCGGCGAAAAGACCAAGCAGACCCGCCAGCCACCATTTTTGGCGGCGCATGGCCAGGAACGCGCCAGCAGTCAGGAGCAGGAACAGGGATTCATTATATGCCGCGAAGAAAAAGAATGCCGTTGGAAAAATACACAGATAAAGCAGGGTGCGCCGCCCGACGCGCTCTCCGAGGATATCGACGGCGATGTGGTAAAGCACAAATAACGCGCCGAGCAGCGCCAGGTTACTGAGAATCATGCCGATGGCGATGTATCCCTGGTTGCCGAACAGAAACGCTATACCCTTGATGAGCAGTGGAAACAGGGGAAAGAAAGCCGTGTCATAGATATTCTGGTAGCCAAATTGCGCAACTTGAGTATAGTGGATGGCGTCCCAGTGATTCCACGAGGTGAGCAAGCCCACGATATCCACCGGCTGCACAGGGTAGACATGAGGAGGCACAGGGAATAAAATATAGCCGACATAGGTCACTGCGATTAGCAGCAAGCGGGTTGCGATAAATAGCCAGAGAATATCAGCAATTGGCGCGCGTTTCATAGATTTATATTACCTATCCGTAAAAATACTTAGCTATGCCCTCTTATTCTAACGTATCGATATGGTCTTCAGGCACATTTAGTGGAGGGTAGTATACCATAGGGTCAGAGGAAGTGGCGACTGCGATTTTTCACGATCACCATCGGACTTGTCATGCTGAGCGCAGCGAAGCATCTCGCGCCTGGCACAGCAGACCTTTCTCGGAGTTTACCCTTGATCGAAGCGAAGAGCTCAGGGTGACAAGACCAGACCGATGGTGGTGGTGAAAAACCCTTAGGTCTCTACATGAATGCATATTAGCATGCCATCGAACGGTTTGAAGACGAGGGCGACCGCAAGGGTCTCCCCAATAGGCGTCAAGTTAAGGATCGTCGAAATTGGCCTCGTCCCGCCTCCAGGGCGACCGCGAGGGTCGCCCCTACTATACACGGACGGAACGCCCAACCGTATATAGTAGGGGCGGGGCTTGCCCCCGCCCTGGGAGCG
>DATGGW010000179.1:0-7966 GCA_035308345.1 Ktedonobacteraceae bacterium
GTACTTCCCGCACCCAGGAGGTTGTGGCCGCAGCCGTGTCCGCTGGTGACGCGGTCCTTGCGAGGTTCCTGGTGGGCAACAGGTTCGTTGCCCAGTCCAGGCAGAGCATCGTATTCGGCCATAATACCGAGAATCGGTGTACCCGAACCCCACTCAGCGATGAAAGCGGTCGGCACTCCCGCCGTACCCCTGCTGGTTATAGTGAAACCCTGTTCCTGCAAAATGCTTACAATAAGCTGCGCTGACTTCACTTCCTGTAATGATAACTCTGCGAGTTGCCACAATTCGCTGGCAAGACGCTCAATAATCGGTTTGACTTGCTCGACCGCCTGCTCGATGGCCTCGTAGGGTAATGCTATCGTCATGTCAGGTATTCACTCCTCTGGAAAATAGAAAGTTGCTCCCCAAAGTGTACAACAAGTAACCAGCATTTGCCAGAACACGGCCTTCGTAACTGTTGTAGACGGGTGCGCCAAGGATTTTTGCAAACAAGAGGGAGGCCTGGGATACCTGGAGCAATCTATCACTCTGGATGGTTGCTCCAGGTATCCCAGGCCTCCCTCAACAAGAGCAAGAGGAGTTGGAGATCAGCACGGAGGGGCAAAAAGGAGTGGTTCACATGACAGGAGAAGCTTTCTGAAACAAACACATCGTTCTTCTGGCCCATTTTTCGCGGTTTAGCCCTTGACAAGTATATTGCTATATGTTATATATAACATATAGCAATATACTAACAGTCAGGCACTGAGGAGACGCACAGGGGAAACGATCCGCTGCAACAGCCTCTGGCTCGACAAGAAAGGATCCATCTATGAAGATCCATCCGAAGGCAAAACAGTGGGTCGCAGTCGCCGAATTTATCGGCTTTCCCATCGTGGTGAGCGTTCTGTTGAATGTGTCGGCGGGGCCGAGGGCGTACTGGCAAGCAGGGGTCTTCGCACTCGTCTGCGTTGCGTGTGTCCTGCCCATGCTCTTCTACTTTCTGGAACATCCCGCCCTCTTCAAGCGACGGATCAGCTTTGGACCGGGAGCCGAGCACCAGACCAGTCAAAAACTCATCGTCTCCTTACTGCTGCTGCTCTACGCTGCCCTGTATGTGGTAGCGGGGCTGGACCACCGCTTCAGCTGGTCCAACATCCCCGTCCTCGTCGTGCTGGTCGGGGATCTGGTGTTCGGCGGCGGACTCGTGCTGATCTTTCTCGTGTTTCGAGCCAACTCCTTTGCGGCCGCGACGGTCACCGTGGAAGCCGAGCAGACCGTCATTGCGACCGGGCCCTATGCGCTGGTCCGCCATCCTATGTATAGCGGAATGCTGGCGATGTTTCTCGGCCTTCCGTTGGCACTGGGGTCCTGGTGGGGACTCTTCACCTTTCTCCCGCTGCTAGTGGTGACCATCTGGCGACTCGAGGATGAGGAGCGGTATCTGTCCAACCACCTGGCGGGCTATCGGGACTACTGTGCCAACGTGACCCATCGGCTGTTTCCCTCGATCTGGTAAAGCAGCGCGATCGATGTACGATGGAGAAACAGACCGACGGCTAGCGCGTACAGGGCTGGACACGCAGTCGCCGTCGGCGGCAAGAGCACCGCCAACTAGAGCAGAGCTACCTCTCCGAGGAGGACATTCATGAAAGCCATGCGGGAAGTCAGCCATCCGTTTTTGCCGTGGGAGCGTCCACAGTGGTGGAGGCGTGAGTTTGGCTTACGAGTACGAGATGAGCTACTGGCGAGGCTCTTTAAGGAGCAAAGCACGAGCAAGGCCGGTGGCGGGGTGCTGGGGCGGTTCGCCCGCTTCTGCCTGGTCGGGACGAGCAACGCCGTCATCGACTTCGGCGGGCAGAGCGTCGGCGCTGGCCGCCTTCCCCACGCGGGCGACCGTGCTGAGGCTTTCCTACAACACGGCGGCCGTCGTGCTGGCCGCAACGTGCTCAAGCTGGGAGCCATCCTGGGGGCGATGGCCCTCTCGTTTTTCGGCAGGCGGCTGTCACCTGACCCCCCTGCAAAAGCGAGAGGCTTGTCCTCATCTTCCGAAGAGAAGGCCAGGGCTTGATAAGACTCCCATGTTCAAGAATCTGTGTCTGTTGATTCTCTCAAGCAGAGGAGGGAGGTACCCATGACTCACTATGGAACGTGGAGTCCCTATGCAGGAAGCAACTCCATCATCTTGGCGGTCGGACTGTTTCTCGTCACTGGCGTTTTGATGTACTTCGCCATGCGATTACATCATCCACTCGCGGTCAAAGGACCTGGAAGGTTTCTTAGCGTTGCCCTCATAGGGATCTGGGTGTTGTTTGTGACCACGTTCCTGGTGGCAGCGAGCATCTACGCGCGTGCGGATGAGCAGCAGATGATTCATTTCACTGGGCCGATGAACCCCATCGCTCCTGTGACCCAGGGCAATCGCATCTAATTTTTGGAACTGGCTCTACAAGGCGCGTCATAACAATCTAGCTTTTAAAGCTCTGCTGTGCGAATACGCTCTACAAGCCGCTTAAAAATTTAGATGCGATTGCCCTGTCCTGTGACCTTGTTCTCAGGAGCGGTGGCCTTTTTCGTGATCGTGTCCCTGGCACAACGGAGCGGGGTCTGGATCGCTCTTGTGAGTGCCATTGTAGGAACCATCGCTGCACCGATGATCTTTGAACTCCCTTTCGATCTCATCGTGATGTGGCGAACGTATCCTCCCGCTCCTGCCATCCCGTTTACTTTGCTCTACTTTCTCCCGCTCTTGCTCGTCGAGCTCGCAAGTTTCGCGATGCTCCCGTTCTCACCTTTCGTGAGGCTGTCGCGAGCTACTCTGTTCCTGTTGGCGGGTATGTTTTTGATCTTCGCGGTGTGGGCATTGTTTGGCTTTGTCTATCCGGCAACTCCTCTACCAGTTGCTCTAAACGTGATCTCAAAAATTCTGGCATTTGCCACTACCGTCTCGCTCTTCCTTCCGCCGGAAAAAAGCGAGTGGTTTGTCCGTCAGTTTGTCCCGGCCAGACAGGAAATCAGTCAATGACTTGCTGGACCGTTTCCTCATTGGTGTGTACAGCAAGGATTTCTTCGACCATCTGAGCCGCTTTGTCGAAGGGCATGAAGCAAGCCAGGTGGACCAGATGTTCCTGTTGTCGTGGAGCGAGACTGCCTGGCAGTAACGCTAACTCCTCATCCAGGGGGAAAAAGACTGTGTCCACACTTGGGGCAGGTTTCGTAGGTTCTGCTTTCGCCACGCTTGTTCGTCCATCTTTGGTCCTTCTTTTTCTGTCGTCTTCCAGATGGCTCTATCTTACCACCTCCTTTTCCCTGGACCACTCCCTTTGCAAAAATCCTTGGCGCACCCATTGTAGATATGCCCATTTCCCCCAGAAGCCAGCGTGTGCTAGAATGCAAAGAGAACCATTGAACAGGAAAAATCACATGTATATAGACGAAAGCATTCAACATTATCTCGATGACCTGGCTTCCGCGCAGCCAACCCCCGGCGGCGGATCGGCCTCGGCCTTGTGCGGCGCGATGGGCGCGGCGCTGGCAAGCATGGTTTGCCGGCTGACTATGGACAAGGCTGGCTATGAGGATGTGCAAACCGAGATTGAGCATATTTCGCGGCAGACCGAACAATTGCGCGCGCGTTTTTCAGAACTGCTTCAGGAAGATATCACGGCCTATGGACGGCTTTCAGCAGCCTACAAATTGCCGCGCGCGTCGGATGAAGAGCGTGTTGAACGCACTGCCGCTATACAGAAACAACTGGTGGGAGCCGCGCTGCCGCCATTGGAGATGGTTGAGTGCGCGGCAAAACTTGCGCAACATTGCCGGCGCGTTGCGGAGATCGGCAATGTAAATGTCCTGAGCGACATCGTGACGGCGACGACACTGGCGCACGCAGCAGCCCAAGGCGGAGCCTCGATGACGCGCATCAATCTACGTTCATTGAAGAACATGGAGCTGGCGCGCGAACTGGAAGCGCGATTGACCGGCGCATTTCGCCTGCTTGAGGAGAGCAGCCGCGAAGTGACTGCTATAGTGGGGAGGAGAGCGTGACAGCAAGAATACTGGATGGACGCGCCATGGGAGCGCAGATCAAGCTAGAGCTGCGGGCTGATATCGAACGTTATGTGCGCGAGCAGGGCAGAGCGCCTGGTCTGGTGATCGTGCGGGCAGGCGGGGACGCGGCTTCCAGTTTTCATAGTAAAGCCCTCTTGCGCATAGCTGATGAAGTTGGACTCGCGGCCAGGGTGGAGTTGCTCGCGGCGCGCACCACGCCCGACGAACTGCGTTCCCTGTTGCTTGCGCTGAATAATGATACGGCTACGCAAGGAATCATCGTGCAGATGCCATTACCGGCACACCTTTCTCAAAAGATGGTGGTTGATACCATAAGCTCCCGTAAGGATATTGATGGCATCAGTCCGCGCAGCGCCGGAAACCTTTTCCTGGGCCTGCCCAGCTTTCTCCCTGCTACGGCTGCGGCGGTTATGGAGATACTCGAACGAACGCAGACACCGATCGATAGCAAAAGAGCAGTGGTGATTTCGCGCAGCAATGTGGTGGGTAAGCCGCTCGCCATGATGCTATTGCAAAAAAATGCCACCGTCACAGTGTGCCATTCGCGCACGTTGAACTTACCCTACTACACACGCCAGGCCGATGTGCTGGTCGCCGCGGCCGGGTACGTGCAGATGGTGACCGCCGATATGGTTCGTCCGGGAGCGACCGTAATCGATGTGGGCATCAATGAAGCGCCTGATGGCAGCATCGTAGGCGATGTTGATTTCGAGACGGTTAAAGAGGTTGCGGGCGCACTGACTCCGACTCCCGGCGGCGTCGGCCCGCTCACCAATATCTTACTGCTAAAACAATGTGTGCAGGCAGCAAGGCGCGCAGTGCAGAGCCGCAACTGCACTGCGAAAGAGATCACTTCCCACTATTGATGTCTTATAGCCGTAAACTATACTACTTGATGTATGTAGCTCGGAAGCCGTATTCGTAGTCATTGTAGGGGCGGGGGAGGAGCAGATGTGGGGTGGAGACCCTTGCGGTCGCCCTCCGACTCATCCTATACCCTTGCGGCCGGCCTCGTGCCCCATTTGGTTGATATGAAAGACAGCAGGCCAACACAACAGCAGGCGGTCGATGACGACTGGCAGGTAGAGTTAAGCGATCTTGACCGGTTACAAGAAAAAAGATGGCATCTACCAGCGTGGGCCGCGCAAATGCTGCGTGACTGGAGAATTCCCCGGCACAGGCGGCGTTTGCGCAAGATCAGTAACGCTGGCCTGCTATTCGTGATTGTGCTGGTAATCGCGCTGCTTTCCGGCAACGATTTTTTTGCGTTAGTGACAAATGGACTGCATTCTGGCTTCGGCCTCTTTCCACAATCTTCTTCTCACCCTGCCGTTCAATCTCAATCCAGCATGTATTTTGCTGCCCCGCTTGAGCCTGTGCGCGGGCAGGATAAGCTTGCCTGTCTGCTTGATGCGCAGTGGTCGCCAAACGGGGATGCAATCGCTGTGCTCGGTTACCAGTATGCCTGCCCCGGCAATCATAACGAGCCGGGTATATTGAACGTCTACAATGCGCGCACAGGTAAATTGATCGCGCAATGGCAACCAGACGATACCGTCCTCAATATCATCAACGCCCCATCTCCAAAGAGTCCCGCGGCGCCATCAGTAGGAATAACGGCCATCTCCAGTTATGGAGCCGCAAACTCTGGCAGTCAGAATGCGGGCAGCACGCGCCTGCTCCCATTCAGCTATATGCACGTCATGTGGTCGCCCAATGAACAGCAACTGGCAATCTCGTTCTTCGTCTACTTTGAGCCGCAGCCTGCCGCCTACGGCGTCCTCATTATGAACGTCAATGGCGGCTCCGCGCATGTCATCTTTCAACCCCCGAATCTGCCGCCTCAGACGCCGGTCGAGTGGGATATCTCAGAGGGTCAGGCGCTTGGTTTCACCAATATCCCTCCTGCCCTTACCTATCGCTGGGGTACGCGTGGCAGGCTCGCGCCAGATGCTTTGCTCTCTGACAACAAGCAAAAGCAATTGCTCTTGTCAGGCGCGATTGGAAATCCCGATGGGAATGTCGTCTTTGCTATCTGGCAGCCAGGTAATGTCACGCTCAGCAAGTTCTCCGGTTTGTTTGGGTGGAGCACCAATTTCGCTGCCTGGTCCCCCGATGGACGTTATCTGATCGATGGTATCAGTATGCAGGGCTTGTTTGAGCCTCCCGGCAGCTCACTGCCTGACGCTCAAACTTTGTCAAAACTGAAATCGCAGCAATATTCGCTGCTGCCGCCGCATGATGTCGCGCTGCTCGAAGTTGCCGCTGAATCGCAGGTGGTGTCCTGGCGGCCCGATGGTCGCGTCCTGGCTGCCCTTACCGACCTTGGCTACGTGCTCCTCTTCGATTGCCAGACAGGGTATGAATTGGGCGTATTAAACCAGCATCCCCTTATAGATACAAGGGCGTTGCTGCGCTGGTCGCCCGATGGGTCGCATCTCTTGCTCTCAAGCGCTCAGGATGGCGTAATGCGCATATGGGGTCCTGAACAGTTGCTAAGTCATGCTAGACCTGCTGTCGCTTGACGAACTCACCCGGTCGGCCAGGAACTCCTCCCAGGTCTGCTGGCCCACAGCTCGCTCGGGGGCCAGGGTGGCGCCGGCCCGGACCGCGCGTGCGGCCTTGCCTGGCAGCCAGACCGGAATTATTGGCCGGCGCCGGTGACTGGCCTGCAGGTATGCGCGGAGCAGCTCAGCCGCGCTATGCACCTTCGGCCCGGCCATGTCGGGTACCAGCCCGGCCGGCTCGCCTAGAGTGAGTTGCACTAGCCGGGCCGCCACCTCGCTTTCGCCGACGGGTTGGAACCGGAAACCGGCCGGGAGTGGTATCACCGGCAGCCTGGTCATCAGCCGCGCCACCATCAGGATGGCATAGTGGAACTGGGTGGCGCGCAGCGTGGTCCACGGCAGGCCGGAATCAGCCACCACGCGCTCGGCGGCCAGCTTGGACGCGAAGTAGCCGAACATGGCGCGGTCGACGAAGCCTCCGACAGGGATCCGGTCGGCGCCGACGACCGAGATGTACACCAGGTGCCGCGCTCCGGCCCGCGACGCTGCCCGCACCAGGTTCAGGGCCATAACCTCGTCGCCCTTGCTGCTGCCCGCGCAATGCACGATGAACTCGGCCCCCTCCACCGCGGCTTCGATTCCCTCGCCGGTCTTCAGATCAGCCTGCACCCACTCCGCGCCCGGCCAATCATCTCCAGGTCTGGCCCGTCGACTCATCCCACGCACGGGATAGCCTGCCGCGCTCAATTGCGTCACAATCAGGCGGCCCAGCACTCCCGCGCCGCCTGTCACCAGAATATGTTGCATGTTATTTCCTCTCTTGTTTCTCTGTTCTTTGCATGCCTCTCAGAGGCTCATACAGGAGACGAGAGAGCACGAGCAGATGTGACACTCCTCTGGTTGTTCTCTGTCTTGATATGGCCTACAATAAGGAGGAAGGAGAAATGTGAGCGATGGGCGAATCCATGCTAAAGGGGAGCCAGGGAGAAGCATTCGAGCACTATCGCGTGCTGCTCTTTTCCATTGCCTATCGGATGACTGGTAGCGCGAGTGACGCTGAGGATCTGGTGCAGGAGACCTATCTGCGCTATCAGGCGAGCGAAAGCTCGAAGATTGTCTCTCTGAAAGCATATCTTACCACGATTATTGCCCATCTGGCGCTGGATTATCTGAAATCGGCCCGTGTCGCCCGCGAACAGTACAGCGGAACCTGGCTGCCCGAACCTATCCTCACATCGGAGGACGGTGGGTCCTCCCTGGCAGAACTTGAGCAGCAAGAAGCGCTTTCGCTGGCCTTTTTACGCCTGCTAGAGGCTCTCAGCCCGCCTGAGCGCGCCGTGTTTCTCCTGCATGAAATCTTCGATTACCCTTTTAGCGAAATCGGGGTGATGCTGGAGAAAAGCCCGGCC
>DATGGW010000180.1:0-16667 GCA_035308345.1 Ktedonobacteraceae bacterium
CGCTCCCAGGGCGGGGGCAAGCCCCGCCCCTACTATATACGGTTGGGCGTTCCGTCCGTGTATAGTAGGGGCGACCCTCGCGGTCGCCCTGGAGGCGGGACGAGGCCAATTTCGACGATCCTTAACTTGACGCCTATTGGGCGGGGGCAAGCCCCCGCCCTGGTCGCTAAATGATCTCCTCATGAGTCATATCGTGCGCAGGTTTACTCATCATCCGCAGCATGGGTAAACCTCCTGTGCGGATAAATCGAATGACAAGTGTTGCGGCTAGAAGAAGGAAGATGATATTCAGGATACTGGTATAGTTCCACTGTACTCCTTCCGTGATCGCCACAATATTGCGATTAGTTGGAATAATCCCAAGCGCCTCAAAAAGAAATTCTACGACGTAGCCTGCTGCAGCCATTGTCACGTAGAACGTCAGCAGAATATAGCCCATGACTTTCCATCCATAATATTTGCGGTAAATATCAAGGATGGGCAAGATAATCAGGTCAGCAAAGATGAAACTGACAACGCCGCCAAAACTAATCCCACCTCTCCATAAGACGGCTGCTAAGGGCACATTGCCAACGGAACAGACAAAACTGACAAGAGAGACTAATGGGCCAACCAGCGGGCCTTCAATTTTTGCGATTGTCGGATTGTTGGAGAAGAAAAACGCATTCCAGAAGGAGTTGGGAACCCAGGCAGCTAATGCACCAGCAATGATAAGCCCCAGCACAATATCAACCCACACGGAGGCCCAATCCATCACGAAAAAGTTGCTGACCGCAGTAAACCCTCTTCGACTCAACAATCGTGAGAAAAATGAGCCACCTGAAACACTCATATCCATCGCAGCATGTCCTTCCATTCTGCCCATCAATCCCTTTTCAGCCTGTGCTTTTGCCATCTGTACGAGCTTTGGCGTTAAGGTCAACCGGAAAATCACTCCGATGAAGATCACCATCAATATGCCGCCAAGAAACTCTGCTGCGGTGAATTGCCATCCCATCAGGACGATTAAGATAATCCCAAGCTCGATCACCAGGTTAGTGGAGGCCAGTTCAAACGCCATTGCTGAGATGAAACTTGCACCCTTTTGGAAAATGGAACGAGCAAGGGCAACGGCTGCATAGGAGCAAGAGCTTGAGGCAATCCCAAAAAGTGCCGCAAGTGTTACACACTTCGGACCTTCACACCCAAGCGTTTTTGCCATGGCGTTATGAGACACAACCGCCTGAACAATACCTGAGAGGGCAAAGCCAAGAATTAACGGCCAGAGGATTTCCCAAAACATACTGAAGGACATGAATAAGGCTTGACCGATGCTTTCGAGTAGCTGCATGATGTACCTCTCATTCTTGAATAGGCCGGCAGGTTGTGGAGGTCATGGTTCCTACCTCCTTTTATTCTCAATCTTCCTCCGCCCTCGTTCATCCCTGCGCCTCTTCACCTCCAACAGCCGCGTATACGCCCCATACACCAGCGGCGAATACACCAGGTCGTGCGTCTCCAAAAACATCAGGGGGTAGCCGCCGAAGCCGCGCTTGAACACATACACCCCCCACAATTCCTGGCCTTCCTCCAACACGTCGGGAATACCCCGGAAGTTGTAGTACCAGCAGCCGTGAGATTTGGCCCACTGCATGCCCGTCCATTGCAAGAGGTGGTTGGGCATCAGGTTGCGCTGCTCGTTCGAGGATGCGCCGTACATGTACCAACTCCAACGACCGAGGCGCAGCACAATGATACCGGCGATGGCCCGTCCCTCGTACTCGGCCAGCAAGAGCGCGGCGCGGTCATCTGCCCCATACAGGCGCATCACATCTTCGTAGTGATGTTTGTCGTGGATGAAGAACTGGTCGCGCTCGCTTGTGGTTTCGTAGATGCCATAAAAGGTGTCGAGATCGGCCTGTCCCTCGCCCCGCCGTACCGTGATACCCTTGCGCGCAGCCAGGCGCACGTTGTAGCGCCATTTCTCCTTCATGCCCGCCAGGATATCTTTTTCGTCGGGTCGCAGGTCAAGTATCCATTCGTGACGCACGTGCGTGGCATATGGATTGGGACGAAAGCCGTCTTTCCCAAGCGCCGCCAGCCATGCCGGGTCTTTATCTGGCACGCTCGGCTCGACTTTGAGCATGAACGCGCCTCGTTTGTGCGCCTCGGCCTTCACAAAATTCAGTAGTATGGTCAGCGCGGGTGAGGCGGGATCATCGATGACGGGACCGCGCGGAGCGTAGAAATAATAACGCCTCAGCAGAGGGGCGCGTGTAATCAGTGCAAGCATTGCGGCGCACAGCTTGCCATCGTCATCGACGACACCCACGCGCAGCGCCTCCGCTCCCAGGTGCGGCGCGAGGTCTCCCCATTCGTAGGATTGCGTGATGTTGCAACAGGCTGAGGCCGCCACAAATTCATTCCATTGCTGGCAGTCGGTGATGATACGCGCTTGCATATTGTGAATGTCCCTCCCGTTTTTACAGGGCGACCGCAAGGGTCGCCCCTACCCTACTACGAAAAAGACGCTGTGCTCTACGCGTCAGGATAGGGGCGACCCTTGCGGTCGCCCTGATGAATGTTAACGACCAGGATCAGTAGTGAGCTGTCATGCTGAGCGCAGCGAAGAATCTCGCTTGCCACACAGAGATTCTTCGCTGCGCTCAGCATGACATTCCCGACTTTGATTGGTAATATTCATTAGAGTCTTGTGCCTTACCCCTGGCGGCTCGTTCCAGTTCGACCTGCTTGCGTTCTTCGTGGCGGCGGGCGCGGCGCGCTTCAACGAATTTGCGCCAGGCGCTGTAGGTCAGTGGACGATAGACGTAATCCTGGGTGGGCATGTTCAGACGCGAGAACCCGCCGAAGCCTTTCTTATATTCATAAACGCCCCACATCTCTTCGCCCGGCTCCAGGATTTCAGGGATGGTGCGAAAATCGAAGTAGGAGCAGCCTTTTGCTTTAGCCCATTGAATGCAGCGATACTGTAACAGATAAGTTGGCTTCAAATTGCGTTTGTTATTGGATGACGCTCCAAACATGTCCCAACACCAGTCGCCGAAACGTATCAGCAATTTGGCGGCGAGGGCTTCTCCCTCGTGTTCGGCGAGATACAGCACGGCATCACCTTTGCTGGCAAATTGGCGCAAAATCTCCTGGTGATAATCCTTTTCATGAATAAAGAAATCATCGCGTTCGCTGGTGAGCTTGAGCAGGTCGTAATAGGCAGCGAAATCGGCATCGCCGCTGGCTTCGCGGATGATGACCCCTTTGCGCTCGGCTATGCGCACGTTTTGTCGCCAGGTCATCTTAAAGTCCGCCAGCAGTTGTTCGGCGTCCGGGTGAATATCAAGCACCCAGCTTCGCCGCCCATGCACCGCGTTGGGATTGGCGCGGAAACCCAGCGCGCGGTAAGCGTCGATCCAGGCTGCCTCGTTGGGGTCGTCGTCGGCAATATTCGGTTCCAGGCGCAGCACAACGGCGTGTTCCACTGCCGCGATTTTCTGCACGCTATCGATCAGGGCAGGCAGTGCAGGGGAATCCGGCGCTTCAACTGTGGGGCCGCGCGAACTGTAGAGCCACTTCCAGCGCAATCCGGGTATAGAAAAGGGAATGGGTGAGACGGCCAGCGACATTGCGCCAACCATGCGCCCATTTTCTAGCGCGCCCAGGCGGTAGATACGCGCGCCCAGATACTGATTCAATTCGCCCCACTCGAAAGATTGCAGGAGATGCCCGCGCGGCTGGCTGGTGAGAAATCCGTTCCACTGCTCCCGGTCGGCGATTTCTTGAACTGTGATGGACATGCTATTTTTCGAGACTCTCTAAGTATTCGCTTTTGAGAATGCTGTATACGCGCACATCGTGATACTTGCCGAAGCGCAAAATAACCTGGCGCAGCGTTCCCTCGTATTGCATACCAGCTTTTTCGTCGGCGCGCCAGCCGCCGATATTCTCATCCATGTCCTGCGTCTGAATGCGGTTAAGGTTGAGTTCCATGAAGCCGTAGTGGAACATCAACTTTGTGGCCTCGGTGCCGTAGCCCTTGAACCAGGCCGAGCGATCACCAATAATCACGTAAAATTCCGCGCTCTGGTTGATGTAGTTGATGTCTTTCAAACCGACCAGGCCGATCAACCGGTTATCGCTGTTTAGCGCCACGCCGAAAATGATATGTTTGCCGTCTTTATACAACTGCTCCAACCGCTCTTTGCCGCGTGTATCGCTGGTCGGATAAATCGAGAAGTAGCGGCGAATCTCCGCGTCGTTCATCCAGGTGGAATAGTGATGATTATCCTGTGCTGGTTCCAATGGACGCAGGTAAATGCGCTCGCCTATGATGAATGGATTTTGCATGTGTGACGTATCTTCTGCCATGACTCACTTATTGCTCCTCTTGTTTCTTCGCCTGCAGATGTGGATAGGAATCGCCGGTCAAATTGTGATCGGCAGGCGAAATGAGGAAAGGTTCAGGCTCATTCATCCTCTCATCCTCTAGCTTCACATCGGCAGAGGTAATGGGAGCGGCAATCTTCCTTTTGTGACTCGATACTACTCGTTCATCCAGGTGCAGTGGGCGCGGTTCTGGCCCCGGCTCTTCTTGCTGACTTTGCTTTTGCGATGAAGCAGGAGCGGGGAGCAAAGCCGCTTCGATGACGCGATCCATCGTGTCTACAACAGTAAAACGCATGCTTTGCCGGATTTTGGCGGGAATTTCGGCCAGGTCTTTGCTATTCTCCTGTGGAATCACGAGGTGAAGAATATTGGCGTGGTGCGCCGCCAGCGCCTTCTCTTTGAGACCACCTATCGCCAGCACGCGCCCGCGCAGCGTAATTTCGCCGGTCATAGCCATATCGGCGCGCACCGGACGCCCGGTCAGCGCGGAAATCAGCGCGGTAGCAATGGTAATGCCTGCCGAGGGGCCATCTTTGGGCTGGGCGTTCTCAGGCATGTGGATATGCAGGTCGGTATTATCCTGGAAGTTGGCTTCAAGGTGTAGTTCTTCAGCGCGCGAGCGAACGTAGGAGAGCGCGGCATAGGCAGATTCGCGCATCACATCACCCTGCTGACCGGTGATGAGCAGTTCGCCTTTACCCGGCATGGTCGCCACCTCGACGGGTAGAAGCATGCCGCCCATTTCGGTCACAGCCAGACCCATCGCGACGCCGACCTGTAGTTTCTGGCTGATGGGCGTCTCGCTATAACGAGATTGACCAAGATATTGTTCCAGGTTGTGGTTCGTGAGCCGGATGTGGGTATCCGGTTTCTCGATGATGCGCCGCGCCGACTTGCGGCAAATAGTGGCAAGTTGGCGCTCCAGGTTGCGCACACCGGCCTCGCGCGTGTAGCCCGTCACGATATGCTGCATGACTGTTTGCGGAATTTTCAACTGCTCCTGCGCAAGGCCGTGTTCCGCCAGCACTTTGGGCAGGAGGTGGCGCAGGCCGATATTCACCTTCTCCTCGAGTATATAACCGGGAAGGTCGATGATATCCATGCGGTCTGCCAGCACGCGCGGAATCTGGTATTTCACATTGCCGGTGCAGATGAAAAATACCTCTGACAGGTCAAACGGCGCTTCCAGGTAGTGATCGACGAATGCCTTGTTCTGCTCGGAGTCAAGCACCTCCAGTAGCGCCGCTGACGGGTCTCCACGATACTCTGTGGAAAGTTTGTCGATCTCGTCGAGCAAGAAGACCGGGTTGCGCACGCCTACCGTTTTCATTGACTGGATGATGCGTCCCGGCAGCGCGCCTACATAAGTGCGGCGGTGGCCGCGAATTTCGGCCTCATCGCTGACTCCGCCCAGCGAGATACGCGCGAACTTGCGCCCCAGGGCGCGAGCGATAGAACGGCCCAGCGAAGTTTTTCCCACACCGGGTGGGCCGATAAAGCACAGAATCTGCCCCTGGCTTTCGCTCCGGGCAGACCCGATCTGGCTGGCGCGCTGCTGGCGTAACTGCCGCACGGCCAGAAATTCTATGATGCGCTCTTTGATGCCCTCAAGCCCATAGTGATCTTCATCGAGTATGCTGCGCGTGGTTTCGATATCGAAGTGATCTTCGCTGCGTTCGCTCCAGGGCAAGGCGAGCACCCAATCGATGTAGGAGCGCAGCACCGGAATCTCAGCCGCCTGCGGGGGGGTGCGCTCCAGGCGGTCGATCTCCTTGCGCACCTTCGCCGCCACATCCGCGGGCATGACCTTTTGATTCAGCTTTTCGCGCAGTTCGTTGGCCTCGCTGGAGACTTCCATGCCCAGTTCTTCCTGGATGGCCCGCAGTTGTTCGCGCAGGTAAAATTCTTTTTGCGTGCGGTCAACCTGCGAGCGCACGCGGCTGCGGATCGTCGACTCTAGTTCGAGAATCTCGATCTCATTGCCCATAATCACGCAGATTTTTTCCAGGCGCGCCAGTGGGTCAAGGGTCTCCAACAAGTCTTGCTGCTGCTGTGGGTCGGTCACCAGGTGTGCGGCGAGCATGTCCGAGAGGCGTGAAGCGATTTTAATCCCGACGATAGAGTTAATATCTTCGACCGAGAAGCGGCGATTGAGCTGAGCATAGCGTTCAAACAGATTGGTGGCATGGCGCACCACCGCGTCCGCCTGCGGCCCCTGCTGCTGTGTTTCCACAAGCTGGCTGACTGCCACGCGCATGAACGGTTCCTGGTCGATAAACTCATCGATCTGCACGCGGCGCAGGCCGTTGAAGAGCACTTGAAAGCTGCCGTCCTGCTGCCGGTGCATGGTAGTGATTTCCACCAGCGTGCCTGTAGCATAGATATCTTTAGGCTCTGGATCCTCAATTTCGGGGTCATGTTGAGAGGCGGTGATAAGCACACGCTCAGGCTGCATCATAGCTTCCTCGACGGCGCGAATGGACTTTTCACGCAGCATCGATAGGGTTATGCGAGTACGCGGAAACACGACCATGCTTTTTAACGCCACGAGGGGATATGACGCGGGGATAGCAGCGGTATCCCTGGCATCCACGTTATCCAAATTGCTTTCCTGGCGTTCTTGTTCGCTCACGAGTCCCGCCTTTATAGGGACGCTATGCATTGCGCCCGCATTATTTGTAGGGACGCGATTTATCGCGTCCACCTGGGAACCTTGACAACCGAAATAGATCGATAAAGACGAATGAGTCTGCTTTATGCAGACTCATCTTCAGAGTAAGGCGCTGTGCGCTCGCTGCGCGTGATAAGCAGCGGTTTATGGTGCGCGGTAATCACATCGGCGTTAATGATGACTTTTTTCACATCCGCGCGCGATGGGATCTCATACATCACATCAAGCAGCACATCTTCAATGATACTGCGCAATCCGCGCGCGCCGGTGCGCTGTTTGAGCGCGCCCTCGGCAGCAGCTTCAAGCGCGTCGTTGGTGAAAACCAGCTCTACCCGGTCTAGCTGCAAGGACTTTTGATACTGTTTGACGATGGCATTTTTCGGCTCGGTCAGGATGCGTATCAACGCTTCCTTATCCAGGCTATCCAGCGATACCGCTACCGGCAGGCGGCCCACAAACTCTGGAATCAGGCCAAATTTGAGCAGGTCATCAGGGATGAGGTGCGATAAAATATTGGCTTCCTTTTTACTCTCGTCACGCTTGCCGGTCTTGAAGCCCATCAATTTGTTACTGCCCAGGCGCTGCTCGACAATCTTGTCAAGCCCCTCGAAGGCTCCGCCGCAGATAAACAGGATGTTCGCGGTATTGATCTGGATGAAGTCCTGGTGTGGGTGCTTGCGCCCGCCCTGCGGCGGCACGTTGGCAATCGTGCCCTCGATAATCTTGAGCAGCGCTTGCTGCACGCCCTCGCCTGAGACATCGCGTGTAATGGAGGGATTGTCGGACTTGCGCGCGATTTTATCGATCTCGTCGATGTACACGATGCCGCGTTCGGCGCGGGCAACATCAAAATCGGCGGTCTGGATCAGGCGCAGCAGGATGTTTTCGACATCCTCTCCAACATAGCCGGCTTCCGTGAGGGCGGTGGCATCCGCGATGCAGAACGGCACATCGAGAATCTTGGCAAGCGTTTGCGCCAGCAGCGTCTTTCCGCATCCGGTGGGGCCGATTAAAAGAATGTTGCTCTTGCCCAGTTCAACGTCGTCGATCTGCATACCTACACCAATGCGCTTGTAGTGGTTGTAGACTGCCACCGCCAGCGACTTTTTGGCGCGTTCCTGCCCGATCACATACTGGCTGAGCTGCTCGTAAATCTTCTTGGGCGTGGGTATTTTGCCCGTTTGCAGGCGCGGCTTCGCAATCGTGGCCTGTTCTTCCTCGATGATCTCCCGGCACAGGTCGATGCACTCGTCGCAGATATAGACTCCTCCGGGGCCCGCGATGAGCCTCTGCACCTGGTCCTGACTCTTGCCGCAGAATGAACAGCGATAGGTTGTGCGTATATTTTTCGAGTTTGCCACGTCTGTCACCTTTCCCTGTCAGGAACCCGATCCGCGGGATCGCGCCCCGACTAGCGTGCCTCTTGCGCCGCCTGCGCCTCTTCACTTGTATCGACATTTGAGAGAGCTGTGTCGGATATTGTCGTTGCTTCCGTCATATCCTCTGCCTCTACTGCCCCGGTCACTTCCGCTTCACCCGCGAGCGCGGCAGCCTCAGCGTTAGCCAGGCTATCTGCCTCTTCTTCAATTTCCTCGTCGGGGTCGGGATCCGTGGTCAGTTCAACCAGGCGCGAGACTGTCTTCTCGCGCATCAGGCTCTGCGCCAGCGCGCGCAGTTGCTCCTCGGTGCGCGGCAGCGCTTGCCCCATCTGCGCGTAAGCCTGGGCCAGTTGCTCCAGTTCTTCAGGTGCGATGGTGATCTCCTCCTGCTTCGCAACCGCGTCCAGCACAAGCTGGCGTTTCACACGCTTTTCCGCGTCGGGTTCGAGTTCCTTTAGATACTCTTCCCGGTTCTTGCGCATCAGCATCAAATACTGGTCCATCGACATGTGCTGCTCATCTAGCAAGTGTGATAGCTGGTGCATCATCTCTTCAGCTTCATCCTGGATCAGGACGTGATGTATCGAGAAGGTCGATTGCTCGATCACTGCATCGACAACTTTCTCGCGCAGGGCTTCAGCGTTGCGCCGCTTCTTCTGGGCGAGCAGTTCATCGCTAATGGCTTTACGCAGGTCTTCTACATTAGAAACCTCGCCCTCGCTGACCGCTATTGCCAGGTCGTCGTCAAGCTCGGGTACGAATTTCGCTTCAACTTTGTGCAGCGTGATCTCGTACTGACCCTCTTTCCCGGCCAGCTTTTCGTTGGCATAATCGGCGGGAATGGTCGTTGTAAAGCTCTTAGCCTCACCTGCCCGCATCCCCAGCAAATGCTCATCCATGCCGGAGAACAATCCAACTCGCTCATCGGTCAATTCAAAGGGGTTGTCTTTCAGATCAGAAATTGTCTGGTCTTCGATAGTTAGCTTTAAATCTACGGTGACGCGATCAGCCATTTCAACCGCGCGTTCAACCTCATCCCAGTGCGCCTTGCGGTCGCGCATCAACTCAATTTGCTGCTCGACTTCCTCCGAGGTAACGCTTGCCTCCTCGCGATCAAAGTGCAGCGCACGATAATCGCCAATTTCAACGGGCGTGAGAACGGGAACTTTCAAGCTGAAATGATACGGTTGACCCATCTGTAAAACCGGCGCGTCTATCTCTGGCTGTGCGAGAGGCGTGATTTCGTGCTCTTTGAGGGCGGCGCGATAGGTCTCGTTCATCAGTTCGTCGAGACCTTCCTGATAGATGTATTCTTTGCCGAGTTGCCGCTCTACCAGTGAGCGAGGGGCCTTTCCCCGGCGAAATCCCCGGATGTCAATCTTCTGAACCAGTTTGCGATATGCCTTGTCCGAAGCCTTTTCCAATTCTTCCCAGGAAAAATCAACTTCCACCAGCGTTTCACTGTCTGGCAACTTTTCGACCGAGACCTTCACTTTTCCTCCAACACATGCGACCTGCATGACTGCTGGCAAGACGGAAACCGCCGCCAACTACAATACTAATGAAATATTTGACCCGCATTGGAGCTTCTCTCTCATGCTATATGTAAGCGGATAAGCTCCAAAAGCCCTGGCTGGCTTGCGAACGGTGGGCGGTGAGAGACTCGAACTCTCATGGCTCGCGCCAACGGATCCTAAGTCCGCCCTGTCTACCAATTTCAGCAACCGCCCATGAAACCTGAATTTGAGCAGAAAAACCTCACTTCAGGATGATACATCAGGGCTATAGCCACTGTCAAGACAAGTTGAAATCCACGCTCCGTTTGGGCTAGAAAACTGGAAACTTAACCATATCATAACCAGATCATAACCATTCTCACCTTCCCAACAATCTATAAGCCCTCCATAATTATCTTGAGGGTTTTTATGCCTGGATTTAATGCGGAACTCGCTGATTACCTGGGGGAATCTAAATCCGTATATTGGTTAACGTATTTGTAATTTTGTGAAAGTGAGGCCATTTTATGCGCTTCTCAACTCGCTCAAAGGTGAGCATTCTCCTCTCACTCGTCACTATCATTGCCATTGTCTGTGCATTTATGGTGACTGTATTCTCTCATGGGCCGTCATCCCACGCTGCCAGTAGTAGTTCTACTAGCAGTGCCACCTCGATTTTAGGAAAGGCAACAATGGCAGGTAGCGGTAGCAACTTGTTCAACTTGCCAAAAACGACAGGGTCTGGTTCAGTGGTCTTTAAGAGCGATGTCGTCAATCGCATGGGGGTCAACGGCAAAATCCCGTCTTCAAATGGATCGGGAGCCCCCTCGACCACTGCGACGGCACTGAGTTCTTCTGCCGCAAGTCCGAAATGGCATACTTCCAATGCCGGCAAACTGCTGCAGAGCTTTGACGGCGTCAGCGACCTGGACAACGCAACTGCCACCGGTTTCATTCTCGCACCGCCCGATCAAGGACTGTGTGTCGGTCCGCTGGCCGTTGCAGGAAAGACTGTCGTGTTTGAGCCCGTCAATATCGTGATGAGGGTCTTCGACACTCATGGGAACGATCTTGTAGGCGTCCCAATCCCTGACAGCGTCTTATTCGATGAGCCTCCGTTCCCTACTGAATTCATCAGCGACCCGCGCTGCCAGTTCGACAAAGCAACGGGTGATTTTTTCTTTACGATTCTAGCCTTCAATTATCCCGCTGAAACGCAGTCGCATTTCGATGTCACAGTCGTTCGCCAGGATGGGAGCTTCTCCTTTTATAAGTTCGACACAACCGATGCCACTGCGCGCGGCTGCCCCTGCTTCGGCGATCAGCCGCTGCTCGGTATCGATAAGTACAACCTCTATATCAGCGGCAACGAGTTCCCTATTATGCAGCCAAGCCCGTTCTTCAACGGCGCTGAGGTATTCGCCATTTCGAAGTCGCAGCTCGATGCGGGTGTGCCTGCCAACTTTGCAGAGTTCGCCCATATCAGCGACCAGGGCATCCTGATCGAGACCTTGCAGCCGGCTATCACCTATGATGCCAACGCTCCTGCCGAGTACCTGCTGCACTCGTTCGTGGTCGACGCCAACGGCAACAATACTTCCTTCGACCGCCGCCTGGGAATCTTCGCCATCACCAACCAGGCCGCGGTGACTGCCGGCGGATTCCCCACGCTGAGTAATCCGACCGTCATCAACAGTGAGCCCTATGCGCAGCCGAACACGGCACCGCAACCCAATGGCCTGAATCTGAATGCGGACGATGACCGCATGCAGCAGGTGGAGTACATCAACGGCAATTTGATGGGGGCGCTGTCCACGGCAATCCTCGTCAAAGGCGATACAACGCCGCGCGATGGAGCCGCCTGGTTCGATATCGAGCCCTCGCTGCAGGGGTCGCTCACCGTCAAGGCGCACATCAAGCACCAGGGCTACATCGCCGCATCCGGCCTCTACATCCTCTACCCGGCGATTTTACAGAACAAGAATGGCACTGTCGAGATGTCGTTCTCCATCACCAACGGCACCACCAATCCCAGTGCTGCCTACGCTGTGGTTCCGGATGAAACGCACAGCAGCAACGCTGGCGCGATCTTCGTGGCTGCTACGGGCAATGGATCTTACTTTGATAACTTCACCTGCACGGGCACCGTATCACCTGGATGCCGCTGGGGTGACTACTCGTGGATCACGCTCGACCCGAACAGCAACAACTTCTGGATGGGCTCGGAGTACATTCCACCCACAGCTCGACAGTTTCCTGACGCCAACTGGGGCACTCGTGTCTACGAAGTGTCTGGCTAGATAGTTCGGCGCTCTTTAGACCGAGGGAATAATTCAGGCGAGCAGGTACCTGCTCGCCTGAATTATAGCGACCGCGAGGGTCGCTCCTACCATATACGTAAAATGCGCAGATAAGCGCAGCATGGTAGGGGCGACCCTCGCGGTCGCCCTGGATTCCAGCTCCGTTTTTGTGTTTGAACCGTTGCAGTTGCCTTGTTTTCCTCTCCGGTGTTACAATATTGCCAATCAGAACGTGTACCAGTACAGATGGAACTATGCAGCATAACCCGGTAACACTATCTCACAATCCCGAACTGGATCAACCCGATCTATTTATCAATCGCGAATTGAGCTGGATTGAGTTTAATCGTCGCGTTTTCGAGCAGGCGCAAGATAATCGCCACCCTTTGCTGGAACGTGTCAAGTTTATCTCCATTTTTGACGCCAACCTGGACGAATTCATCATGGTGCGCCTCGCCGGCTTGAAAGATCAACTGGCGGCGCGCGTCCCGTCGCTCAGCCCTGATGGCCTGACAGCCGAAGAGCAACTGGTCGAGGTGCGCCAGGCGCTGACTCCCCTGGTGCAGGAAGTCTGCCAGTACTGGCGTAGTGAGTTGATCCCCCTCCTGGCGGCCCAGCACATCTGTATTCTGGATTACGAGCAGTTGAATGAACAGCAGAAAGCCAGCATGCGCGCCTATTTCGAGCGCGATGTCTTTCCTGTATTGACGCCACTAGCAGTGGACCAGGGACACCCTTTCCCGCATATCTCCAATCGCAGCTTGAACCTGGCAGTGGCTATTTCGGGCGATCACTTTGCTCGCGTGAAAGTTCCACCCAGTTTGCCGCGCCTGGCGCCTGTTCCCATCGACAAAACCGGGCCGGGAGCGTTCGCTTTTGTCTGGATGGAGCAGGTCATCGCGGCTCATCTCAGCATGCTCTTTCCCGGCTTCGATGTGTGGGAAAGCTACCCCTTTCGCGTGTTACGTGACGCGGATATCGAGATTCGCGAGGATGATTCTTCAGATCTGTTGGAAAGCATCGAGCAAAGCCTGCGCGAGCGCCGCTTTGGAGCAGTGGTGAACCTGGTGGTAAATCCCTCTATGCCGCAGCACATCCGCGATCTTTTGCTTGAGAACCTGGAAATCTCCGCCGGTGACCTGACCGTCATCGATGGACCGCTCGGCCTGGGTGATGTCATAGAGCTGTTCCGCCTGGAGCGCCCTGACTTGAAAGACCCACCCTTTATCCCGCGCGCGCTGGCGGAACTGCGCAAAACGAGCGATCTCTTCGCAGCCATAAGACAACATGATCTGTTGATGCATCACCCCTACGATACCTTTGATTCGGTGGTTGAGTTTATTCGCGAAGCTGCTCATGATCCCGATGTGCTGGCGATCAAGCAGACGCTGTATCGTGTCGGCACAAACTCGTCCGTAGTTTCGATGCTGTTAGAGGCCGTCGAAAATGGTAAACAGGTCGCGGTGCTGGTTGAGCTTAAAGCGCGTTTTGATGAAGAGAACAATATCGAGTGGGCGCGGGCCTTAGAGCGCGCCGGGGTTCACGTTGTGTATGGCCTGCTCGGGCTGAAAACGCATGCCAAGATCGCGCTTGTGGTGCGCAAAGAAGCCGATGGCCTGCGTCGTTATGTCCATCTTGGCACGGGGAATTATAACGCGACAACGGCTCGTATTTATGAAGATTTATGCCTGCTTACCTGCCGTCCGCAGATCGGCGCGGATGCCTCGCTGCTCTTTAATTCACTGACCGGCTACTCCCGCCACAGTGAGTATGCAAAGCTGATAGTGGCGCCCCTGTACCTGCGGCAAGCCATTTTAGAGCGTATTGAGCGCGAGATGTCTGTGCAGCAGGAGCATGGCAGTGGCTACCTGCTCTTCAAGATGAACGCGCTGGTTGATCCTGCCATTGTTCGCGCTCTCTATCGCGCATCGCAGGCCGGGGTGCGCATTGACCTGATTGTGCGCGGCATTTGCTGCCTGCGCCCAGGCATTCCCGGCGTGAGCGAAACGATCCATGTGCGCAGCATCGTGGGGAGATTCCTGGAGCACAGCCGCATCTATTATTTTGCCAACGGTGGCCAGCAAGAAGTCTATCTGGGAAGCGCGGATATGATGCAGCGCAACCTGGATGGCCGCGTTGAGACATTGTTCCCCGTAGAGGACCCGCAGCTGCGCTCTGCCATATACGAACGAGTCTTGAAACCTATGCTGGCCGATACGGTCAATGCCCGTGAGTTGACACCCGATGGCCGCTACGCGCGCGTTCAGTCCCATGCCGATGCATTTGGGGCCGAATTCAGCGCGCCCTTTGATTGCCAGAACTGGTTTATCACCCATCCTTTGCTGATCCCCAGCTCCGATACAGGAAATTCTACCATGAGCGCCTTACCATCGGGAGCATGACACGAACGCGGGCGGGGCCGGGCACGCCCTACCACACCACACCAGGGCGGGGACAAGCCCACGCCCGTACCCTGTACGACGCCCCGCCCTGGGAGCGGCGCGTCAGAAAACAAGATGGACGCGGGTTTCCCGCGCCCATCCTGTTGCCGGTTTGTGACCTGTTGACCAGTTCAGGAAAAACCTCCAGCCTCCTTCTCCTATTTAGAAGGAGATAAATGTCACCCCTGGACCGGGGGCGAACTCCACATCAACCACCTCCCAGTAAAAGTAGCCCCAGTTCATGTTACTGGCAATCACATCTCCGTTACCCAGGACTTTCTCAACCACCGCTACATGTCCCAGTCCATACGCCCCTTCTACCCAGGGTTGCAGGTCAACGATGGCTCCCACCCTCGGCGTGCTTGAAACACTCCAGTGGAAATCATGCGCGCGATAGGTCCATTCCCAGGCGTCCGATTGTGTCGTCCAGGGAACGTAAACCCTGTTCAACTGGTAGTAACGTTGAGCTGCCCACCAGGTGCATTGACCGTAGGGGAAGAAATTCCCCTGTCCTCGCACCGGGGGCGGGCCGCTCGCCACATGTTTGCCTGGAATGCACACCGTTTGATTGATGTAAATCATATTGGGGTTCGCGATGTGGTTGTATGCTTGCAGCTTCTGCCACGAGGTGTGAAACCGCGCAGCTATGCCGCCGAGCGTATCGCCGCTCGCAACCACGTAGGCCTGGTCGCCGCTGGAACATGGGGAATGCGCCGATGCGCCAAATACGTTCATCCCCAGTCCGTTACCGAGTAAAAGTAACCCAACCACTGCCACCACACTGATATGCCCGATGACAATACTTGCCACCCGATGCCGCGAAAACACGTGCGAGATACTTGTTCCGATGCCTGGCGCCGGACGCTGGCTCGTAAGCGGTGCTGGCGTTGGCGTCGGCTTCAAGTCACTTTGCTGTGTTTGCATACGCAAGTAAACCTTTCCTCTGTATGTATTTGCCTGGTCAAGCACAGGTCACTCCTCCACCTCACCCCCTCGCACATTGACCCATAATCAATTAAAATGGTGTTGTGGGGCATATTAGTGTATCATCATCTTGAAGAAGCTTGAAACAAGTTGATACATAGGAGAAAATGGCTAGTGGCTATTCCTCTCCTGTGCTACACTGCCTGATAAGAAAGCGGCCTGAGTGAATCATAACGACCATGTGTTTCTTCTGAAAAAAGGTATACCTGAACAGGGAGGCGTCTGGGCCGATTTTGGTTCAGGCGGCGGAGCCTTTACGCTGGCTCTGGCTGACCTGATCGGGCCGCAGGGGCGCATCTACTCTGTGGATAAGGATAGGGGTTCGCTGCGGGAGCAGGAGCGCGCCATGCGCGCCAGCTTTCCCACTGTCGAGGTTGAGTACATCACAGCCGATTTTACCCGGCAACTTGATCTGCCGCCGCTCGATGGCATTGTGATGGCAAATTCGCTGCACTTTATTCGCAAAAAAGACCCTGTTTTGCAACTGGTGCGCAGCTATTTGCGTCCCGGCGGTCGGCTGCTGCTGGTTGAATATAACGCCGATCAAGGCAATATGTGGGTGCCGTATCCCTTCTCCTATGGCACGTGGGAAACGCTGGCGCGCCAGAACGGTTTTGTGGGCACACAGTTGTTAGCAACCGTGCCCAGCCGTTTTTTCGGTGGTATGTATTCGGCAATGAGCATACGCGATCTGTAGGGACAAGGGGACGTGGGGCTTGCCCCCGCCCTGGAGGCGGGACGAGGCCAATTTCGACTTGTCCCCGTCCTGGTTCATCTGGAATCACACGTCTGAATGCACCACCAGCAGGGGCAGCTTCGTAGCGCCGAGCACGCTCTCGGTCACACTGCCCATTGCCAGGCGCTGCAAGCCGCCGCGCCCATGTGTAGTGATGGCTATCAAGTCACAGTTTCCTGTCAGGCGTTTGCCTTCGACCTCTTCACCGCGCTCGGCGGCGCCGATAAGGGTATCTGCTATATCATTACCGGCGGCGACTGAGGTCTTCAGCGAGACGTTAAGC
>DATGGW010000181.1:0-14758 GCA_035308345.1 Ktedonobacteraceae bacterium
TCACCATTTCCTGCACGTCATGCGTCAACAGGACGCTGGTTCCCGGCTCAAATTTCACGATTTGCATCAGTACTTGCTGCGGACCCGATTTCACGTTCACCACGGTGCTTGAGAGCGTTATGGCAGAAGCAGAAGCGGAAGAGCCATCCGTTGATGAAAACCGAGGTACCAGGAAGAGTAGAAAAGCGCTAAGAAGCATTGAGATGAGCATGGCAGCCGCTATCAACGCCATCAAGGGAAAGCGTCGCTTATCACGACGAGGCTTTCCTGTAGGAGATACAGCCTGGTGCGGAAATGAATCGAGCACACCAATTTGAGGTAGAGGCACATCCCTATTAAATGAGTCCCCATTGGCTGTCTGCACCAGGCGTGCTTGCACCTGTGCAATGATCTGCGCCTGCTCAGTCGATGGCACCGTAACAGGTCTGCTATAGGCACGCTGCAGTAAGGTTATCAGTTCCTTATGTTGTGGCTCTATCTCTTCGGGGAGTAGATCATCGAACCTATTCATTGCTATTCCCCCTTTCTTGCTGATCGTAGATGATACGCAACTGGCGGAGGGTACGCACAACCAATTGGCGCACTGCCCCCTCAGGTTTCTCAAGAATCGCCGCAATTTCGAAATAACGCAGGCCATTCCGATACCGTAACCTGATGAGCTCTCGTTGAAGCGCGCTGAGTTGTGCTATCGATTGGTAGAGGCGCTCATAGTTCTCCTGCCGTTCGGTGTATTGTTCCGGTGTCAACGCGGTATCCTCCATCTCCAGGGCCTGCTCTATCGGCAGCAAATTCAGCAGGGCAATGTGACGATAGCGATCAATCACCTTATTCCGGGCAACGCGTCTCAACCAGGCCAGTTGCTGCCCGGCAGGGCGATCGGATAGCGATTCGTCTTGTAGGGCAGCTAAAAACACTTCCAGTAACAGATCCTCGGCATCCTGCACATTGGAAACCTGTTGACATAAATACTGAAAGATCGTGACAGCAAAACGATCGTAAAGTGTGCCATGTTCTCCGTACTGAGCGTTCTCCGTATTCACTAGTCGCATACGCTTTCCTACTCACAAAACTACTCTCATAAAAAAAGTCGTATGGATGAGAAAATTGTGACAGTTTTGTGCCCGAATTTCGCATTTCGCCTGGAAACTCATATTAAAAAGCGATGCAACGTGTGCTATACTTTGTATGCAACACAAACATCCGTTCACATTCGAGGAAGAGAGCCAGCGCATGGATGATAGCGCGCCGCAACAAATTGGACCATTTGCAATCATACGTCTGCTTCACGACAGCCCGTATGAGCGTGTATACATGGGCAAACAGCAGTCTCGCAAGGGAAATTACTACCTCATCCACATATATCACACTCCCCTCTCTACAGATGAAGAAAAGGAAGCATTTCTCACTCAGGCAAAGTCCCTTAAAAAATTGAAACATCGCACCATAGCCGAAAGTGTCGATTATGGCCTGATAACCAACGATGAGCAGCACTCAATGCTGGGCTACCTGGCCACACAGTATGTTTCAGACAAGAGCATACTTGAGCATTTCCTCCCAGGCAAGCGCTATCAATCCGACGAGGTCAAACGAGTTCTTTCTCCCATCGCGGATGCGCTGCAATACGCGCATGCCTCGCGCATCAATCACGGCAATCTCCATCCGGGCAACATCTTCATAGATGAAAACGGACAAATTCTCCTAACGGGCTTCTCGCCCCTACCGCAACAATACGCACAACCAGTTGCCGGTGATCAAGACGCGCTGCCCTACATGGCCCCCGAACAACTGCAAGGCAACCCTGGACCAGCCAGCGACCAGTATTCACTGGCGGTCATGGTCTACGAATGGCTGTGCGGTCGCCGCCCCTACGGCGCGACAGACCGTGAATCATTATTACGCCAGCAGTTGAACGAACCGATCCCCTTACCTCGTAGCCTGAACAGCGCTATCTCACCCGCTGTCGAGCAGGTATTGCTCAAGGCGCTTTCGCCCGATCCAGAGGAGCGTTTTCCACGCCCTCAGGCGTTCTCAAGCGAGTATTTGCGCGCGCTGATGTTTGGGGATGCGGGATCGATAAATCGCGCCCCGATGGAACCACGAACCAATGCAGGAGCCGCAATCAATGCCCAATTCATTGCGCCCAATCCACCCTCACCCAGAATACACCCGTCTGACAATGTAAGGGCCCAATTCATTGCGCCCGGTTCACCATCACCAGAATCTGACGATCGTGAATTGCATAGCGATAATGAACCAGAACAGGATTTCTCGCGTCCGCAACCAAGACGCTTTTCGACCGGCAGTATCACCTCCCTGGGCGATATTGTCACCGGTGACTTACGCCAGGGCGGCGTGCTTTCCCAGCACCTGGATGGTTATGAAGAACGGCCCGCGCAAGTTGAAATGACCCAGGTGGTCGCCAGAGCGTTGATCGAGGAAAAGCACGCCCTCCTCGAGGCAAGTACGGGAACAGGAAAGTCGCTCGCTTACTTGCTTCCCATCGTGCGTTCGGGGCGCGGAGCCATCATCAGCACCGCCAACAAGGCTTTACAGGAGCAACTTTTTTACAAAGATATACCCTTTGTGCAGAAAAACGTACAGGAGTTCGATGCCGCCCTGGTCAAAGGCATGGGCAACTATATCTGTCTCGACCGCCTGGAAGAGGCCGGCAAGGATGGGCTGTGGGCCAATAAAAATCCCGATCTCAGCCGCCTGCGCAATATCGTGAAGGAGTTTGAGCTGACCATTTCTGGCGACTTCGAAGCGCTGGGCTTTCCCGTTCCAGGCGAACTGATCGGCAAGGTCAACGCGGATCGCGACCAGTGTACCTGGACGGAATGCAAATACTTCAAAGACTGCTATGTGCGCGAGATGAAGAGCAAAGCAGAACGCGCTCAGGTCATCGTTGTCAACCATACCCTGCTTTTGCTGGATGCCGCTTCAGGTGGCTTTGTGCTCCCACAGCGCGAGGCCGTCGTAGTTGACGAGGCGCACCACCTGGAAGAAGAAGCCACGCGCGCCTTCACCGTCAGCGTCAACCAGTCCCAGGTGTACGCTTTACTGGCCTTAAAACGCCTCGTAAACCATAGCTCACCAGAACTCCAGCAAGAAGCGAAAGGACAACTGATCCTGGCATGGGACAGGCTAAGAGAAGTAGCAGACCCTGGCGCCAAAGGACGCGCCAACCTGCGCGCGCCTTTAGAAGAAGGGCTGAAGCTGGCATCCACTATCGAGAAACTGGCAGCCTCGCTGGAGAAACAGCGCCCCGCTTTCATGGTGTTGAAAGAGGAAATCCTCTACGATAAGCTCATTGACCGCACGCGCAGCCTGGCTAAAAATATTCGCATTGTCTTCTCAGTTGAACAGGCGGAAAAGTTTGTCTATTATGTCGAGCGCGTTGACGCGCGTAGAGGAAACACCTCGCCCCTGGAAGTTTCAGCCGCGCCGCTGGATGTGACACAGTGGCTCAAAAAACACCTGTTTGATAGAACACATGTGATTTCAACCTCTGCTACGCTCACAACCGTCGGGGCAAACCCGCTCAAGCCAGAAGAGCATGGCCCCTCCTTCGCTTATTTCCGCGCGCGCACCGGCCTTGACTACGCCAGCTACCCTGATGCGCTGGAAAGCATGCTGCCCCTGACCTTCGACTACCAGCGAAATGCTCTGCTCTACCTGCCCCGGCATCTGCCTCAGCCCGTCTACGGCGATGACGATGCTTCGATTGGCTATATGAAGGCTATCGCCGGAGAAATGCTGAGCCTGGTGCGGGCATCACGCGGGCGCGCCTTCCTGCTTTTTTCCAGCAGGCGCATGCAGAACGACGTGTACCAGGAATTTCTCATGCGCCTGTCCTCACACGAGCATTTCCGCCTGCTGCGCCAGGAAGAGAGAGGCATGCCGCGTCATGAACTGCTGCGCGCCTTCCGCGAGTCCGAGCGAGCAGTGCTGTTCGGCCTGAAAAGCTTCTGGGAGGGCGTGGATATCCCCGGAGAAGCGCTTTCGCTGGTGGTCATCGACAAATTGCCCTTTGACCCACCCGATGATCCCGTGCAGGAGGCGCGAGTAGCTTTAATGAAAAAGAATGGCGAAAACTGGTTCGGCTCCTATGTGCTGCCCCAGGCTGCCTTGCGCCTCAAACAGGGACTTGGACGCCTGCTGCGCACGCGCAATGATCGCGGCGTAATGGCCATCCTCGATACGCGCCTGCACAAGAAAAGTTACGGCAAGCTGGTCATCAACGCGCTGCCACCCGCGCGCAGAGTCTATGACATCAGCGATGTCGAACGCTTCTTTAATGAAGAGGACGCGCCATTCTAAAGCTCTTGATATTCAAGGCAATCTTGCTCCACAGTGGTTGCAGAAACGCTTGCCTGGACGAACCGGCGACCCACACTGATCACAGAAGAGCGTTTCAACATCCCGCTCAGGTATTGTAGTAGGTGTGTGTTGAGCGGGCGGTGAAGCAGGCGAAGTTTGAGGAGCCTGGTATCCCTGAGCCTGCTGGTTAGCGCTTTGGGAGGCGGCCTGAGAAGCAGGCGTTGACTGCGATCCATGCGTTGTCTGTAAGCTATCTTGTATGGTCTTCACTGCCTTGATAGCTGTTCCGCCAAGCGCCCCTGCAATTTTGAGTCCCCTGGCAATATCTTCCATATTGCTTTGCATCCGCTGGGTGGGAGGAAGAAATGTCGAATCCGAAACTTTTTCGAAGAAGTTGTTGCCAATCTGGATGCCATTTGCAGTAAGTTGCCCTTGTTCTTGTGTGCCATCATCGAAGAAGAATGAGACAGTATTCCCCTGAGATGAATAGCTGCCCTCACGCCGGACTTCGGGAGCATTCGTATCTACTTGCTCCCCACTTAACAGCGACCTGGCCGCGTGACCAATGCGACTCCGTTCCTGAACGACGAAGATAACCCGTCCTTTAGCCTGGAGTGTAAGGCGATCAACGCGGGAGGTAAAGTAGTCGAGTCCTATTCCAGAACGGTGCAAACATTCATATTGGCCAGTAATTGATTTCATCGCCATTAGTCCTTAGATTTGTTGCTCTTGTTTAGATACACTTATTCTATTTACGAATCGCGAGATACCAGGTTGCACACCGGCTTAATGCAAAAAATGAACCGCACCCTCCGCCTTATGAACAGGTGACACATTTGGAACAACATGCTATACTAGACATCGCATTCCGACGCTTAGACAGGCATGTCAGTATCTAATCAGATGGATGATCTTTTTGAGAACATCCAATAAAACAGGGGAGTTTGCGCATGAGTAAAGTTAAACTGCGCTGCACAACCTGCGGCAAGTGGTTTCAGTCGGCCAATGCGAAAGAAGTAACTTGCCCGGATTGCGTGCAGAAGGCCAGAAAAGAGAAGTTGGCCGCCAGGACCACACCTCCAGCGAATAAAACGCCTGGAATCAGCAGCCCGGCACGCCCGGTTCCTCCTCCGCCTAAGCCCAAACCGGCAGCGGGCGGCACCAGTCACTGGTTCGACGAAGTCAGTGATGTAAAGGTTGGAGAACCGGAGCAGCCGCAGCGCCCGAAGTTACCACCCTCCCCTGCACCGCGTGATACACGCGGCGGACAAGATTCCTTTGGGAATCGCGGCCCCGGTGGCTATCGCGACCGCGATGATCGCGGCCCAGGCGGTCCTGGCAATTACCGCGAACGTGGTCCAGGCGGTTATCGCGATCGCGATGATCGCGGACCCGGTGGCTATCGTGAGAGTGGCTATCGCCCCGGAGGTCCTGGCGGCTACCGGCCAGGCGGCCCTGGTACGCTGGACACGCCCGGGTATCGTCCGCGCCAGCCTATGGATGGCGGGTTCAATCGTGGTCCACGCACCGGCGCGCCAGACCAGTCGCGTCCCGACGCCAGGAAAGGAGGCAATCCACCCAGAGCGAAATCATCGAAGCCGCCAACTCCGCCAAAACCAAAACGCGAGAAGATTCCGCCTCCCGCGCCTTTTGTGCCAACGCCAGAACAGATTGCCCAGGTTGAGGCTCGCTACCAGGAACTGGCGACTCCCCAGGAGTTTGATGGGATTCGCACGCAGATTGCCACAGAACTCTCCATTCCCAAGAAGGCGGTCAAGAAAATCGTCAAGGATTTCCGCGATCGCAATAACATTCCTAGCTGGTGGGAAACACAAGTCTATAAAGGCGACAGCGAGGAACTGGCGAAAATTAAAGCTGCCTACGAGCCATATCTTCCGGTACCGCCGGTCGGTGTTCATAAAAAGATCGCCGATGAACTCTCGCTCAAAGCTGGCATCGTCTACCAGGCCATTAAAGCTATACGCCTGGAGCTGAACCTGCCGCAGTTCAACGACCCGACCTTGCATGCTGACGAACTGGCTGCTTTGCGCCGGCAGAAAGCATCAACTGCTGGCGAAACGAGCAGCGAAGCTTCCATAACAGCCGATGCTACTCCATCTACCGGCGAAGTAACCGAAACAACTGGCGATGCTGCCGCGGCCAAAAGCGAAGCGACCGGCGACGCTGCCCCGTCTACCGGAGAAACAGCCGCAACAACTCCCGATGCTGTTCCTACAGAGGCGGAAGAGAAGCGCACTCCGGTTGAGGTTGCCGTTTCCCCTGTCGATGAAGAGCACAATGTTGCAGACAATAGTTAAAGGAATCGTATGGAGAACTGCCTGTTCTGTAAGATTATCGAAGGCCAGATACCCGCGAAAATCGTGTATCAGGATCAGGAGGTCGTGGCGTTTGTGGATATCAACCCGCAAGCGCCGCAGCATGTCCTGTTCATCCCTCGCAGTCATATCGCCTCGATGACCGACATCACCCCGGAAGATGGCCCAATACTCGCCAGCATCTTTATGGCCGCCACGAAAGTAGCGCGTGAGATGGGCATCACCGAAAGTGGCTTCCGTTTTGTCACTAATGTCGGGCCAGATTCCGGACAAAGTGTCTTTCACCTGCATTTTCACCTGCTTGGCGGGCGCAAATTAAGCTGGCCTCCAGGCTAAGATGTGCAGGATAAGCTAATGCGTATTGCGATTGATTACACCGCAGCTACCAGGCAGGCGGCGGGCATCGGGAACTACGTGCGCAGCCTCGTGGACGCCATGCTGGCGCAAGACTCCGAGAACCAGTACACCTTACTCACCAGCGGGCGTCCGCCTCGTGAGCGTCCGTTTCCTGGCGCGAAGAACGCGCGCGGGCGCAGTCTGATCATTCCCGACCGCTATCTGAATGTTCTCTGGTATCGCTGGCGACTACCAATTTCGGCCACCTTTTTCACGGGGCAGATTGATATCTATCATGGCCCTGACTTTGTGCTGCCGCCATTGAACGGCCATACGCGCAAGATCGTGACGGTGCATGACCTGGCTTTCATCGAGCATCCCGAATATGCTGTCCCGGAGCTGGCAGCCTATCTCAAAAAAGTCGTGCCGGAAGCCGTGTCCGCTGCCGATGTCGTCGCCTCTGTCTCGCAAACCACCCGCCAGACCTTGATTGAGTATTTTCATACACCGCCGGATAAAATCACGCTCATACCCAATGGCATCCGCTCCTACTTCCGGCGCATCACCGACCCGGTGCTATTGGAGGCGACTCGCTACAAGTTTGGCTTGAAAAGCCCGCTCGTGCTGGGCGTGGGCACACAGGAACCACGCAAGAATCACCTGGGCATCATCAAAGCCTTTCAAAAGGCCACAAACACGGGCAGCAAGCAACATCGACCCGCCACGCTTGCCCTGGCCGGTGGCTCCGGCTGGCTATACGAAGAAACGCGGCAGGCTGTCGCGGAACTCAAGCTGGACAAAAAGGTGCGCTTCCTGGGTCATGTCAGCGACCTTGATTTGATGCTGCTCTATAGCCTGGCGGATGTGTTCGTCTTTCCTTCGTTTTATGAAGGCTTCGGTGTTCCGCCACTTGAAGCTATGGCCTGCGGCGCGCCCGTCGTCACCTCGAACACCTCATCGCTGCCCGAGGTCGTGGGTGATGCCGCTCTGCTGGTTGACCCACGCAGTATCAACGAGATAGCAAACTCCATCACGCGCATACTTGAAAGCCAGCAGTTGCAGGAAGAACTTCGGCAGAAAGGCTACCAGCAGGCGGCACGCTATACCTGGCAAAAATCGGCGCAAAAGATGCTCACAGTTTACCGGCAGGTCTACGAGGGGAAGGCACAATTTAATGACGAGGCGGAGGATCTATTATGAGAATTGGTATCAACGCGCTCTTTTTTCGCTTTCCCACCACCGGCAGCGGTCAATACCTGACTCACCTGCTCAAAGCGCTGGCTGAGGTTGACGGGGAGAACGAGTACGTCTTGCTGGGACCTGACCCAATACCACAAGGCTATGCGCTCAACGAGCGTTTTCACTTTGAACAAGTGCCTATCCCCAATCTCATCCGTCGCAGTTTGACTCTTGAAAAGTTGCTCTGGGAACAATTTGCAGCGCCTGCTGGCGCAAGCAAAGTAAAAGCCGATCTCTTTCACGTTCCCTTTTTCGCGCCTCCCTACTTTTCACGCACGCCAAACATTGCTACCATCCATGATATCATCCCTGTGCGCCTGCCAGTCTATCGCGACAGCCCGCGCATGAGAGCGTACATGCAGTTGGTTTCACGCGCCGCACACAAATCCGCGCTCATCATTACCGTCTCGCAGCACGCCAGGCAAGACATCATCGACGTGCTGAAAGTGCCGCCTGAGCGTATCCGCGTGACCTACGAGGCGGCTGGCGACGAATATAAGCCAGTAACCGATCCTGAAATGCTGGCGCGAGCGCGAGCGCGCTATGGACTGAGCGCCGACTCTCGCTACATACTTTATCTAGGCGGACTCGATCATCGTAAAAATGTGCCGCTGCTCGTGCGCGCTTTCGCACACGTCTTTCAAAAGATTAATGATCCAAAACTGCAGTTGCTCATCGCGGGCAACCCCGATCAAAAGAGGGGTCCGCTCTTTCCCGATCCGCGCCCGGTCGCGGCAGATCTTGGTATGAGCGGCCAGATTGTCTATCGCTATATCGAAGAAGAAGACAAGCCTGTTATCTATAGCGGCGCGAGTGTATTCGTTTACCCCTCGTACTATGAAGGTTTCGGACTACCTCCTCTTGAGGCTATGAGCTGCGGCACGCCCGTCATTTGCTCAAACCGCACCTCGCTGCCAGAAGTGGTTGGGGATGCTGCCATCACCTTCGACCCTGACAACACGGGGCAATTGGTAGAGGCCATGCGCAGCGTCCTGACCAACCGCGAATTCGAAGTCGACCTGCGCGCTCGCTCGCTGCAACAGGCGGCAAAATTTAGCTGGCGCAAGACCGCGACGGAAACGCTGGCAGTGTACGAAGAAGCCTACAAACGAAGCAGGAAAGTATGAAATGCGTGTCTTGATGATCTCGAAAGCCCTGGTGGCGGGCACCTCGCAGCGCAAGCTGGAAGAACTGGCAAAATGCCCCGGCGTCGAACTGACGCTGGTCACGCCAGAATACTGGCAGAGTGACGATGGCAGCAAGCAGGCGCTCGAACGTCTTTATACCAGAGGCTATCGCATGCTTGTCACGCCGGTCGCGCTCAACGGCAACTTCCACCTGCATTACTACCCACGCCTGGGAAGGATCATGCGCGAGACACACCCGGAAATCGTGCATATTGACGAGGAGCCGTACAACTTCGCGACCTTCCACGCCATGCGCCTGGCGCGTAAAATCAAGGCGCGCAGCCTGTTCTTCACCTGGCAAAACCTCTACCGCAGTTACCCGCCGCCGTTTCGTCAGATGGAACTCTACAATTATCGCCACGCCCGGGTAGCCCTGGCAGGCAATCGTGACGCGGCGGACGTGCTGAAACGCAAGGGCTATAGCGGCCCGATCCGCATCATCCCGCAATTCGGCTTCGACACCGGCATCTACAAGAGAAGCGTAGCCCGCGCGCCGCGCACTCCCGGCTCACCTTTCACGCTGGGCTTTTTGGGTCGTCTCGTCGAAAACAAAGGCTTGCCCACCATGATCGAGGCTCTGACCACGCTCCCCGACTACTGCCGCGTGGTCTTCATCGGCAACGGCCCCATGAAAAGCGTGTTGGAGGAGCAGGCCGCGCGCCAGGGTGTTTCCGAGCGCGTAACCTTCAGAAGCGGCGTGCCAACCTACGAAGTCCCCCTGGCATTACAAGAACTGGACGTACTGGTGCTGCCATCCTTAACCCGTCCCAACTGGAAAGAGCAATTTGGCCGCGTACTGGCCGAAGCTATGTCATGCGAGACACCCGTCATTGGTTCCGACTCCGGCGAAATTCCTTACGTCATCGGCGATGCCGGGTTGGTCTTCCCCGAAGGTAACGCGAGCGAGCTGAGCGCGCGTGTGCGCCAATTACTCGACGCTCCTGAATTGTACGCCACGCTTGCCCGCAAAGGGAGACAGCGCGTGCTGGAAAACTATACCCAGGAGCAGATCGCCAGGCAGACCTATGATGTCTATCTGGAGATGATGCAAACCTGACAATCACATTTCTATAGCGGATACCATAAGAGGAGGATTGCCGCTTTTATTGATAAACGGCATTAAGCGCCCGCAACCCGGTTTGACTTGACAAAATGGTAATACTAAGATATAGTATCAATACAGCCATATTCGGTAATTCTAAGAATTGAGGTATTACCATGCACGAGTACGAAACCTCTCTCACAGAAAAGGGGCAGGTTACTATTCCACAGGAGATTCGCCGCCTTCTGGGCCTGCAACCACGTGATAAGGTTCGCTTTGAAGTCGAGGGAGACGAGATTAAGATTAGCCGGGCAGAATCAAAACTCCTGAAATGGTTCGCCTCAGTAGCGCCCAGGAACAAGCCAGAGGATTTTGAAAAGGTGCGAGAGGAATTTGAGAAAGGGGTTGCCGAGGAAGTCATTTCCGAAGGCTAAGAAAACCTATGTCGCTTTGTTTCCTGGATACTAACATCTTGCTGAGGTACCTGGTTGGGGATAACCGGCGCATGGCCAGGCAAGCTTTAGACCTGTTGATAAGAATCGAACGAGGAGAGGAGAAGGTGTTTACCTCCTCTCTTGTTATTTTTGAAACTGTCTTCACGCTGCAAAGTTTCTACAAAGTGCCAAGAAAAGACATTAAGGAGCAACTTCTATCCATTATCTCTTTGCGCGGTATCCATCTTGAAGATAAGGGTGTCTTTTACAAAGCATTTGACCTTTATGTCACCAAAAATATATCCTTTGCCGATGCCTATAACGCGGCTTACATGATCTCGGAAGAGGTTTTCAACATCTATAGTTGGGATAAAGGATTTGACAGGATTGACGGCATTGTTAGACTGGAACCCTCGGAAGGATAACTGGCTGCTTTGCATAGTATTCTTCCTCATAATAACACCGGACTGGATTACCTCTTCATTGTCCCTGACGTGTCAAGTACTTAGCTTGAGTTCCTCCAGCTACTCCGGACCGCTGGCCATTGCAAATGGCATTTTATGCATTTGAGCTCCCATAGTATACCAAATAGCTCAGAAGAGGCGTTGAAGTTGCATATATAACCGTATCTATCAGCCATAGGATACTCTACCCATAGCACGACTTATTGACATGGTAGTCCGTTTCAACTACATGGTCGGTCGCCGGAGGATTCGTAGTCGGGATGGAGACCTGACCAGCGAGCGCCAATGACATTCAACGTTGAATGATGTATAATAGCCGCGAGGAGTAGCCATTCAGGAGGAGAAAACGCATGAGCGGTGACATGTCAGGACGTGTCATCAAAGGTCGATACAAGCTCATTGATGAGTTAGGGCGGGGCAGTTTTGCCACCGTCTATATAGCGCGTGACACTAAAACCAACCATATCTATGCGATGAAAGTCATGCACTTCGAACTCGCGGACGAAGGCGATTTACTGGCGCGTTTCCAGCGCGAGGCGCACATTCTCCTGACACTCAGCGATCCCCACATCGTGCGCATTTTTGAGTATGGGGATGAAAGCGATTTACATTACATCCTGATGGATTATATAGATGGTCAGAATCTGAAGTATCACACACTTACAAGTGGCCCAATGGAGCCTGCGCTCGCGCTTGACTATACCAGGCAGATCGCTGAGGGACTTGATACGGCCTATGAACATGGTGTCGTTCATCGCGATATAAAGCCGCAGAACATTGTTATCGACAGTAAAGGAGTGGCAAAAATTACCGATTTTGGCCTGGCCCGCAGCCGGGAGACAGTTACGCTGACGCAATCCAACGTGTTTATGGGAACAGCCTACTATATCCCGCCCGAGCAGGCCGAAAGCGGTCGTTCAGCAGACATCCGCTCCGATTTGTACTCTGTAGCAACAGTACTTTTTGAAATGTTAACCGGGCACCCGCCTTATGAGGGCGATACGGCCGTCGATATCGTCGTGAAACACATGAACGATAAAATCCCGTCCATCTGTCGCCTGCGTCCTGAACTCCCACAGGAGTTGGACTCGTTCATGCAGAAGGCGATGGCAAAGTTACCGGCAGACCGCTTTCAAAACCCGCGCGAGTTTATCAAGGCGCTTGAGCAATTGCAACCGCTTCTCCCGGCTATCCCCATCGATCGCCAGGATACTGCCGAGCGCCTCCCGGTGGGCAACCGCAACAATGAAGCAAAAGGCGCGCGAAAGTCGCAGCAGGGGCATAAATCGCCTGTGGTGTTGGAAGTGGAAAACGAGGGAGAGATTGCCGGGGCGCTGGCAGCCCCTCCATCACCAGCGCGCCTGCTGGTGTTGTCCAGCAATCAGGCTATTCCATTAACAGGAGAACTTATGGTGGTAGGGCGACATGACCCCGTACTGGGCATTAACCCGGAAATCAACCTTGCAGACAAGACGGTAGGACGACGCCATGCCTATCTACGCTTTCGACATGGGCAGTATACCGTCGAAGACCTCAATGCTCTCAATAAGACGCGATTGAATGGTGTAATTTTGACGCCGAACGAGGAGCGCAAGCTAAAGGATGGCGATATTCTCCGGTTTGGCAGCGTTGAGGTGCGTTTTGAATTGCGATAAATGCAATTGTAGGGGTGCGAGTTATGCAGCGTACCTGCATCAGCACAGCTTTCGCGCCCAAAGATATACCGGGCGCAATTCTTTCGACCAGTTGCGCTCCTACAATTAAGAGAGGTGAACAATATGAGAGAATTTCTCAGCCTTGCAACCGTTTTTGGGTTGATACCATCATCCCTTAAGAACCCATATATTATCACAGGCGCAATCCTGGTTATTGCGCTTATCATTCTGGTTGTAGCCCTGTTCCTTTTCCGCAACAGTTCCAGGAAGAAGGGAGGCGTAGGCGGCGCCAACCCTACTGCCGCAAATGACTGGCAGAGGCAGCAAGCAAGCGGGCAGCCTGGCTCACAAGGTTGGGGTCAGCAAGCCGGTGGGTGGGGCGCGCCCGCGCAACCAGGAGGTTGGGATGCTAATGCAGCACAACAGCAGCAGCCCTCCGGCTGGGGTGTACCCCCACAGCCACAGCAACCAGCCGGGTGGGGTTCACCTGCCTCCCCTCAACAGCAGCAGCCTGCCTGGGGTGCGCCTCCCTCTGCTCAGCAGCAGCCCGCTACCTGGGGTACACCTGCCCCCAATCAGCAGCCAGGGTGGGGCTCGCCAGCACAACCACAGCAGCCCGCCGGGTGGGGTACACCCGCCTCTGCTCAACAGCAGCCACCACAGCAAGCTGGATGGGGTCAGCCAGGAGTAGGTGGCTCGCCATCTCCATCGTGGGATCAGGCTGCGGCGTCGGCGCCACAGGACCCCTGGGGACAGCAGTCGGCAGCGTCACCCTGGAGCGGTCAAAACAACCAGCAGCAAGCGCCTGGTCAACCCTGGGGACAAACAGCCCAGGCCGCGGATCCCTGGGGACAACCCGTGCAGCAGCAAATGCAGCCAGGTGTACAAGCTTCATGGCCTGGCAGCATCGCTCAACCCTCCACCACGCCTCCAGGCGGGAATCCACCTGTCCCCTCGTGGCAACAACAGGCGCCGGGCTTAGGCCAAAGCCCGCAAGGCTTTAGCGCAAGTCCCTTTGATAACCCTGATAGTGATCGCACCATGCTGCGTCCTTCTGGCGCGGGCGCACCGGCTTCCCAGGGGCGCATGGGCATAGTGCGCATCGAAGAAGGGAAAGAGCCAGGACGTGTCTATGAAGTTCACAAAGAAAGCTTGAGCATCGGGCGCAGCCGCGAAAGCGACATTTTCCTCGAAGACCTGGCTGTTTCGCGCCTGCATGCCTCTATCATCAGCATGGGCAGTGGCAATTATGCCTTGCGCGATGAAGGCAGCGCTAACGGCACCAAGGTTAACGGGCAGACCGTCAATAAATACCAGCCCTACCCATTGCAAGAAGGAGACAAAATACAACTGGGGCAGACCGTCCTGGTCTTTGCTCGACGCTAATACAGATGAGAGGCCCCGAACTAGAATATGCTACAAGACCCCCTGATCGGTACGACACTAGGGAATTACAAAATCCTGGCCCCGCTCGGTCAGGGCGGGATGGCTCATGTCTATCGAGCCAGCCAGGAGAATCTAGACCGCCAGGTCGCGGTGAAAGTTCTCCCACCCTGGTATGCCGCTGACCGCAACTTTGTAACCCGTTTCAAACTGGAAGCGCAACTGGTTGCGCGGCTCTCTCATCCTAATATTGTGACTATTCACGACTTCAGCGAAAGTAATGGGCATCTCTATATCGTAATGCAACTGGTGGATGGCGGCACACTTAAAGACAAACTCGATGTTGCTCGCAGTGCAGCGGT